>CABQSP010000005.1:0-49038 GCA_902466855.1 uncultured Collinsella sp.
CCAAGTCGGGAGCAGCCCGCGCGCCGCAGCAGGGTCGGACATCCTCTCCTCAACAGCCGCGCGCGCCGCGCCCCGTGACGCCGGCGAAGCATCGCCGTCAGGATACGCCTGCTGCATATCGCCCTTCGTCATACAGTACGGCCAAGAAGTCACCTCGCTCTTCGGCGCATACCGCGCCATCGAGCTATACCGAGCCGCCGCGCAAAAAGCGCCGCTCCGTCATTCCCATTCTGCTCATCATCATCGGCATTGGCCTGATCGTTGCTGCGGCCGCCATCTTTATCAACGCGCAGATTGGCTACAAGCAGGCGAGCGAGTCGTATCAAAAAATCGAAAAGCAATATGTGAGCGACAAGGACGCCAGTGGCGTGCCAATTGTCGACTTCAATGCGCTGGCCCAGACAAATCCCGAGGTTGTGGGTTGGATTTACGCGCCCGGCACCAACATCAACTACCCCGTGGTGCAGACCAACAACAACTCCAAGTACCTCAACACGCTGTTCGACGGCACCGCCAATGCGTCGGGAGCCATCTTCCTGGATAGCGACGACACCGCGCCGGGCATGGTGGATCAGCAGACCACGATTTACGGTCATCATATGAACGACGGTTCGATGTTCAACGTGATTTCGGATACGACCGATCAGGCGACGTTCGACAGCATGGAATACGTGTACTACATCACGCGTGATGCGACGTATAAGTTGCGCCCGCTGGCGACCAAGGTGGTCGAGGACACGTATGCCAAGGCGCGCACGCCCAACTTTGAGGGCGATGACGGACTGAAGAATTACCTGTCCGAGATGCTCGACGGCGCCTCGGCCGTGGCGAGCGATGCCACCGATCGTGCCGCTTCGGCAACCAAGATCGTAACGCTTGTGACTTGCCGTTCGCTGTCATTTAGCAATACGCGCGCAGTCATGGTACTCACGCCGGTCGAGGAATAAGTGGTTCGAGAGTAGCTAAAAGAGCCCCGTCCCAAAAAGACTACCCTGGAAATCAAAAGGAGAAATGATGCTTGAGAACGGCAAATCGATGCCTTCGGTTGATGCTTGGCTGCGCGAAGCCAAGGCCGATGTTTCGGCGGCTGATTGTGGGATGTACCTGACACACAACGGCGTGGTGCGCGCGACGCCCAAGGCCGAAGTGCGCGGAGTCGAGACCGATGGCGTGGCGCCAGGCCACAAGGTGGGCGGCATGGTGTTTGGCTTCGATGCCGAAAAGGTGCAGGCCGCTATCGAGGCGACGCGCACGATGCCGGGTATCGGCTATGTGCGCGTGTGGCTGGCGAGCGGCGAGCTTACCGTGGGCGACGACATCATGCTCGTGCTCATTGGCGGAGACATTCGCCCGCATGTGGTCGATGCGCTGCAGGCGCTCGTCGGTACCATCAAAAATGAGTGTGTGAGCGAGGTCGAGCGCGAGGCATAAGGCCGGCAGCGGCACTCGCCAACAAAAAGCCCACTGGCAGTTCACAGTCTGCCAGCGGGCTTTTCTGTGCGTTGGAAAATCTCGGCATTGCGTGGCGCTACACGCGCGTCGCATCCTTGGGGCTCATGGTCATGCTCTGGAAGCGGTTCTCCATGTAGTCGTTATCGAAATACTTGCCGTAGAACTGCGCGACGGGAATATCCGGCTCCGTGCCGTTGACGCGCAGATACCAGTAGTCGAGCGACTGCAGCGTCATCACGCCGTCAACCAGCATGATGATGGTGAAGATGACGGTGGCGGAGTAGCGGCTCTTCCACGGAATCATGTTGATGAGCTTGAGCAGCCTGGGCAGCAGCAGCTTGATCCAAAGCAGGCCGCCCAGTCCCCACAGGCAGGCAAAGCCCGTGCAGGTGCGACCGCCCGTAAGGACGGCGAGTGGGTCGGGCATGCCAAAGAGCTTCATATGCGAGTAGCTCCACGAGACCACTCCAAACGAGGTCTGCATAAACCAACCCACGAACACCTCAAAGCTTGCGCCGAGCACAGCGCTTACCAGGAAAATGATGATGGGGTTCTTTTTGTAGAAGCGGTTGAGCACCATGGTCATGAGTACGGCGCCAAATCCATAGATGGGGCTGAAGGGGCCAAACAGCATGCCGGCGCGGTTCTGGTAGACGCCGGGGTCGTCGACCGTCATGTGCCAGATGTCCTCGGCGATCAGGCCGAGCACGCAACAGACAAAGAATACCCAGAACAGGTTGAAGTAGTTGAGCTTGATGTAGCCCTCGCCGGTCTCATCGCGGCCGAGCATGCCCTCGGCAGCGGCGTCGCGGTCAAGCATCTCCTGCAGGCGGCGCTGCAATTCGCGCTCCTGACGCAGCGTGGGGTCGACGGTTGCCGAAAGTGCGACGAGGATGCCGAGCTGGATCGCGGGGCGCAGCAGGAAGGGCCCGATGCCCTGGAGCATCACGTCGACCAAAAGCTCGACGACGGTCAATGCGATAAGGATATAGGACAGACGGGCGGCATTGCGGCGCTGGTTCTTGATGAGGTCCAGGCCAAAGATGATCAAGATGACGGCACTGGCAGCCGAGAGCATGATGCCGGCGACAATCAGTCCGACCGCGACGAGCGTGTTGTCGCCGAGCTTGGCGGCGGCGTTGCCGTTGATGAGCGCGGTGATGACCTGCCACATAAAGGCGCCGACCGACGGGAGCGTGCCCACGCCGGACAGGATGCACAGGACGGCGTACACCTTAATGATGAGGGGGATCTTCTTGACCTCCGTGGCGCTGGGGACGCTGGGGTCGAGTTCGTTTCGATCCATACATAACCTTTCTCGTTTTGCTGTAGGTACAAGGATACGCCGCCGACCTGCCAAAAGACAGGACGAACGTCCCAATTGCAACAATGCAAGCCCCAACGGCGGGCGAGACGCGTCGCAACGGAAGTATGCGGGATCGTCGGCCCCGAGGCGGTTGCCCAATAAAATGTTTGGCTGCAAAACGGATTATAAGCTCGGTGGGCTTTTAAAAAGCGCTGTTCATGCGCGGGAGTGCTTGTCTTGCCGTGCGTATAATAGGGCAGGTAACGCCAAATAACGAGGCTCTGAGGGGATGCCATGTCTCAAGAAACCATCCGCGCGGCCGAGCGTGCCGCGGGACAGGTGAAGACCATGTCGACGTATGATCCGGACTCCGACCAGCTGCATGAGGAATGCGGCATTTTTGGTGTGTGGGCACCCGATCGCGATGTGGCTCGACTGACGTACTTTGGTCTGCGCGCGCTGCAGCATCGCGGCCAGGAATCGGCGGGAATCGCCGTGGGTGATGGCGGCACGGTTATGGTCCGCAAAGACCTGGGACTGCTCGATCGCGTGTTCTCCAACGCCGACTTGTCGACGCTCTCCGGCCAGCTGGCCGTGGGCCACGTGCGCTATGGCACTGCCGGTGCCAAGAGCTGGGAAGCCTCGCAGCCGCATCTTTCTACCATCAACAGCGTCATTATCGCGCTTGCTCACAACGGCACTCTGGTCAACACCGACGAGCTGCGCCGCCAGCTGATCGAGCTGGGCGTGCCGTTCCTCTCCAATTCGGATTCCGAGGTCGCGACTAAGCTTATCGGCTACTTTACTCAGCGTACAGGCCATCTGCGCGAGGGCATTCGCAAGACCATGGAGCTCGTGCGCGGCGGCTACGCCATGACGCTCATCAACGAGCAGGCGCTCTACGCATTCCGCGATCCACACGGCATTCGCCCGCTCGTGCTGGGCAAGCTGGTGGACGAGGGTCTGGACCAGGCCGATGCCGCATCCGTTTCGCAGCTGCCGTCGCAGGACGGCGCCGCGACGGTCGACTCCGCCACCCATGTCACGCGCGCCGGCGGCTGGGTCGTTGCCTCCGAGACGTGCGCGCTCGACATCGTGGGTGCCGAGTACGTCCGTGACGTCCGTCCCGGCGAGATCTTGCGCATCAGTGCCGAGGGCCTTGTGTCCGAGCAGGGTGTGCCTGCAGCCGAAGAGCCTGCCAACTGCATCTTTGAGCAGGTCTACTTCGCTCGCCCCGACTCCATCATGAATGGCAAGAGCGTCTACGCCTGCCGTTATGACATGGGTCGTCAGCTGGCACATGAGGAGCCCGTCGAGGCCGACCTGGTCATCGGCGTGCCCGACTCCGGCCTGCCGCCCGCGGAGGGTTATTCGCACGAGAGCGGCATTCCTTTTGGCGAGGGCCTTATCAAGAATCGCTATGTGGGCCGTACGTTTATCGAGCCTACGCAGGAGCTGCGCGCCATGGGTGTGCGCATGAAGCTCAATCCGCTGCGCGACAACATCGAGGGCAAGCGTCTGGTCGTCATCGACGACTCCATCGTCCGCGGTACCACCATGGTGCAGCTCGTCAAGATGCTGCGCAACGCCGGCGCCAAGGAGATTCACATCCGTATCAATTCGCCCGAGGTCATCTGGCCGTGCTTCTACGGCATTGATACCGATGTGCAGTCGCAGCTTATCAGCGCCAACAAGACGGTCGACGAGATTTGCGAGTATATCGGCGCCGATTCGCTGGCCTTCCTTTCGGTCGAGGGCCTGCTTAAGGTCATGCCCAAGGGCGGTTACTGCGATGCGTGCTTTACCGGCCGCTACCCCGTGGCGATTCCCGAGAGTTTTGGCCGCGACAAGTTCATGGAGGGCTTTAAGCCCCGCAACCTGGACAAGCCGCTGCACTTTGACGACGACGCCGTGGTCGAGAAATACGACGACCGCAGCTGGGAAGAGGAACACGGCGAGGCCTAAAACCTGCCATGTAGGGACAGGTATATTTTGGTATGTTTTACCTGCTGTTTTGTTGATATGACGGCGCGCGCTGTTATGGCGCGCGCCGAAATGAACGCAACTATGAGCACCGTTTGGCGCCCGAGCGGCGCCACGGTAGTGGGAGAGGAAGGCTCAGATGAGCGACAGCAAGCATGTGACGTATGAGGATGCCGGCGTCGATACCGCCGAGGGCGGCCGCGCCGTCGACGCGATTAAGCAGATGGTCAAGGACACTAACCGCCCCGAGGTTATCGGCGGCATCGGTGGCTTCGGTGGCCTGTTCTCGGCCGCCGCACTTAAGGATATGGAAGACCCGATCCTGATCAGCGGCACCGACGGCGTGGGCACCAAGCTCGTGCTCGCCCAGATCATGGACCGTCACGAGACGGTGGGCCAGGACCTGGTCGCTATGTGCGTCAACGACATTCTGGCTTCGGGCGCCGAGCCGCTGTTCTTCCTGGACTACGTTGCCATCGGTCACATCGAGGCTGAGCACATGGCAAAGATCATCAAGGGCGTGGCCGATGGCTGTAAGCTCGCGGGCTGCGCGCTTGTGGGCGGCGAGATGGCCGAGCACCCGGGCGTCATGGCCCCCGCCGATTACGACCTCGCCGGCTTTACCGTGGGCGTCGTCGACCGTCCCAAGATGCTCGACCCCGCAAACGTCCGCCCGGGCGATGTGATCCTGGGCCTGCCTTCCACCGGCGTGCACTCCAACGGCTACTCGCTCGTGCGCAAGGTCATCGGCGTCGACGGCATTAAGCCGGGCACGCCCGAGGCCGCCGCTAAGGCGGAGGAGCTGAGCCGTCCGCTCGAGGAGCTCGGCGGCGCTTCGCTGGCAGACGCCCTGCTGGCTCCCACGCGCATCTACGTCAAGCCGATTCTGGAGCTGCTGCGCGGTGGCGCCAACGTTCATGCCATTGCCCACATCACTGGCGGCGGTATTACCGAGAACCTCAACCGCGCGCTCGCCGACGACGTCGACGCTGTGGTCACCCGCAACGGTGCCGAGATGGGCTGGGACGTTCCGCCCGTCATCACCTACGTGTCGCGCCAGGCCGAGCTCGCGCCCAATGAGGCATGCAAGACCTTCAACATGGGCGTTGGCCTGTGCCTGATCGTCGCCCCCGAGGACGAGGCCGCGGTGACCGAGGCTCTGGTCGCGCTGGGCGAGAAGCCGTTCCGCGTGGGCGAGTGCGTCGAGGGCTCCGGTAAGGTCGTGTACTCCGATGAGCGCTAACGAGCAGATGGCTGCTGCCGAGGGCCTGGATTTTGTGCCCTATACCCGTCCGACCGGCACCGATACGGCCGAGCCGCTCAAGATCGGTGTGCTCATCAGCGGTTCGGGTACCAACCTGCAGGCGCTGATCGATTTGATCGCCGCCGGCAAGCTCAACGCTTCGATTGAGCTTGTGGTGTCGAGCCGTCCTTCGGCTAAGGGTTTGCAGCTCGCTGAGCGCGCGGGCATCCAGACGCTCACGCTGTCCAAGGATGTCTATGCCGACCCTATTGCCGCCGACGAGATCATCGCGCACGAGCTTCTCGAGCGCGGCTGCGAGTATGTGGTCATGGCCGGCTACATGCGCATGGTGCACACGCCTCTGCTGGCGGCGTTTCCCAACCGCGTGGTCAACTTGCATCCGGCGCTGCTGCCGAGCTTTACCGGTGCGCATGCGATCGATGATGCCTTTGCGCGCGGCGTCAAGGTGACCGGCGTGACCGTGCACTTTGCCAACGAGATTTACGACAACGGCCCCATCATCGCCCAGCGCGCGCTGGCTGTCGAGGAGGGCTGGGATGTCGACACGCTCGAG
The DNA here is from genome assembly GCA_902466855.1 of uncultured Collinsella sp. Lineage (GTDB taxonomy): Bacteria > Actinomycetota > Coriobacteriia > Coriobacteriales > Coriobacteriaceae > Collinsella. The sequence continues at coordinate 6,559 of CABQSP010000005.1, forward strand.
GAGCACATCCACGCGATTGAGCACGTGCTGTATCCCGAGGTCGTGCAAATGCTCGCCGACGGCCGCGTCCACGTGCTGGAGAGCGGCAAGGTCGCAATTGACGCGCCTCGCGGCTAGCGGCGCACAGTACAATTTAGCCGAGTAGTCAGGGTGGTCATTGGCGCCAAGGCGCACGTGGCCACCCTTTGCTTTGGGTAGTCACCTGCGACGTTCTTTAACGACTAGTCATTCAAGAACGTCGCAGGTGACTAGATGAGAGAGGTGAGCGCATGGCGGATAACGAAGCGCTGTTTACGCCTGAGCTGGTGTTTTTTGATTGGGAGTGTGCAACGCCGGATGAGGTGTTTGCGCGGCTCGAGGGCGAGCTTGCCCCGCGCGGCTACATTGCATCCGGTTGGCTCGACGCCGTTCGCACGCGCGAGGATGCCTATCCCACGGGTCTTGCCATGCCGGCGGCAAACATTGCCATTCCGCATACCGATCCGGGGTTTGTGGCCAAGCCCTATATCGCGGTGGTGAAGCCCGCCGCGCCCGTGACATTTAACGCTATGGCTGGCATGGGCGCTCCGGTGCCGGCGCAGATCGTCATCAATCTGGGCATCGCAGAGCCGGGCGGTCAGGTCGAGGCCCTGCAGGCGCTCATGAACATCTTTATGGACGCCGATGCCGCAGCCGACGTGCTCGGCCAAACCACGCCGCAGGGCATGGTCGACGCCATCCGCCGCCACTTCTAAGGTGGGGCTGAGTCGGCACTTGGGGACGTTCCTTTTCTGCTGGCAGTAAGGGGCGGTCTCCAAGTGCCGGCATATAAAGAACGTCCCCAAGTGCCAAGTGCCACATCTGTCCCCTTTGCACCAAAATGGTGCAGATTAACCTGTCCCCAATGCACCAAGCGTGCCGCGGGGGCTGCGTTGTGACACAATGGCGTTTGTTCGATTCGTTATGCGAAAGGCCAACTATGGCAAATAAGAAAAAGAACCCTGCGCCCGAGCCGACGCCCGAGCAGCAGGCTTGCGCTGCCTCCAGCTCTCGCAAGAAGCAGCGCAAGACGTACGTGTCTAAGACCGTCAAGATCGTCCTGGTGGTCATCGGCGTGCTGGCGATGCTGCTTTCCGTCTCGGCGATGGCGTGCTCCGGCCTTATGTCGCAGGCCGAGGACACCTCGGGCTACAAGCTGACCGGCGGTGTTGCTGCAACTATCAACGGCACCAATCTCACCGAGGACACCGTGACCAAGCAGATCATGAGCATGCGCACGTCCTACGGCTACACCAAGGATAAGGATTGGGCGCAGTATCTGGTTGACAACGACCTCACGCCCAAGAAGTACCGCAAGCAACTCATCGACTCCTACACGCAGCAGATTCTGCTTCAGCAGGCACAGAAGGAAAACGGCGTGACGGTGTCGGACGAGGAGGTCGAGAAGGCTTGGAAGGACGCGTGCAAGAGCGCGGGCGGTGCCAAGGCCTTTAAGAAGACCCTCAAGACCTACGGCTATACCGAGGACACCTACAAGGACTCACTCAAGGAGAGCCTGGCGCAGCAGAAACTCAAGGATGCCGTCGCGCCCACGAGCAAGCCCAAGGACAGCGAGATTGTCGATTACATCAACGAAAACCTGTCCAGCTACAACGACGCCCGCCGCTCCTCGAACATCCTGATCAAGGTTGATTCCGACGCTTCCGACGAGGACAAGGCTGCCGCCAAGGCCAAGGCGCAGGAGTGCCTGGACAATATCAACTCCGGTGAACTGAGCTTTGAGGACGCCGTTGAGCAGTACTCCGAGGACACCGGTTCCAAGGAGAAGAAGGGCGATGTGGGCTGGGATAAGCTCACCACTTTCGTCGACAGCTACCAGACGGCGCTCGAGGGGCTCAACAAGGGCGACGTGAGCGAAGTCGTCGAGTCGACCTATGGTTACCACATCATCAAGTGCACCGACTACTTCCATGTCGATAATCAGGTCGATGACATCAACCAGGTGCCCAAGGACATCAAAAAGTACGTCTCCAACGTGGTGAAGACGCAAGCGGCCAGCACCGCGTACAGCGAGTGGCTGGAGCAGTACAAGAAGGATGCCGACATCACCGTCAACCCCATGCCCAAGGACGTACCCTATAACGTGAGTCTGAAGGGCGTCACCAAGAGTTCGACCGACGATTCGTCGAAGACTGAGTAACCATGGGGCGGTGCTCGCGTGAGTGCCGCCCACGCTATTAGAGAGGATTTGCAGATGACCAACGAAGAGCTGCAGAAAGAAATGATCGCGGCCATGAAGGCCAAGGACAAGGTTCGCCTGTCCATCATTCGCCAGGTCAAGGCCGAGGTGAAGAATATCGAGGTTAACGAGCGCCGCGATGTGACCGAGGAAGACGTCAACAGCATGATCAAGCGTCTGATCAAGCAGACGAGCGAGACGCTGGAGATGTCCATCAAGGCCGGCACCGACCAGGAGCGTACCGACAACCTGACCGAGCAGGTCAAGATTCTGGAGAGCCTGCTGCCCGCGCAGGTTTCGGGCGAGGAGCTCGAGGCCCTGATCGAGCAGGTCATCGCCGAGCTGGGCGCTACTTCCAAGAAGCAGATGGGCCAGGTCATGGGAGCACTCGGCAAGGCCACCGGCGGCAACTTCGATAAGCCTGCCGCGGCAAAGATCGTCGGAGCAAAGCTGGCTTAAGGGCCGAGCGGTACATAGTTGATGTTAAGGGGACGTGACCATTGCGGTCGCGCCCCTTTTTGCTGGGCTGGGCAATCATTGGGGACGGGCTTAAATGAGTGCCCAATGAGTGGGTTAAAGGTTGCGGGTTCTTTACGGGAATGTAGTGTGGGCTGCGGAAACGCGGTTCTTTCCGTACAATAGTTCAACTCGTGTAAACGCAGGGAAGGGACATTCATGGCAGACATGATCGAGATCAAGCATCTCAACAAGTACTTTGGCGACCTGCATGTGCTCAAAGATATCAATCTCACCGTCAAGCGCGGCGAGAAGCTCGTAATGATCGGGCCTTCCGGCTCGGGTAAGTCGACGCTCATCCGTTGCGTCGATTATCTGGAGGAGCCCACGTCGGGCGAGGTCGTCATCGACGGTACGCCGCTCACCAAAAAGAATCACCTGGAGATGGCTCGCAAGTATAGTTCCATGGTGTTTCAGCAGTTCAACCTGTATCCCAACATGACGGTGCTCGGCAACCTGACGCTCGCGCCCATCAAGCTGCAAAAGAAGAGCAAGGAGGAGGCGACCGAGATCGCCATCGCCGCTCTCAAGCGCGTTGGCATGGCGCATAAGGCCGGCGAGTATCCGCAGAATCTCTCGGGCGGTCAGCAGCAGCGCATCGCCATCGCCCGTGCCCTGTGCACCAAGCAGCCCATCATCCTGTTTGACGAGCCGACCTCGGCGCTCGACCCCGAGATGGTCCAGGAGGTTCTGGACGTTATGATTGAGCTCGCGCAGGAGGACATCACCATGATCTGCGTGACGCACGAGATGGGTTTTGCGCGTCAGGTGGCCGACCGCGTCATCTTTATGGAGGACGGCCGCATTCTGGAGGAGGGCACGCCCGAGCACTTCTTCGATAACCCCGAGAACCCGCGCTGCCGCGAGTTCCTGTCCAAGATTCTGCACTAGGCGCGGTGATGGACATGACGGATATGACAAGGACGGCCGTGTCGCGCCGTCACTTTTTGCAGCTGGCGGGCGCCGGTATGCTTGCGCTGACGGGGATCGCGCTTGCCGGTTGCGGCAACTCCACCAGCGGCGAGGACTCCGACAAGGGGTCTAAGCTTGCGGCCATTAAGTCGCGTGGCCATCTGAATGCCGGCGTTAAGAAGGACGTTCCCGGCTACGGCTATTACGACACCGCCAAGGGCCGCTTTGAGGGCATGGAGGTCGATTTGTGCTACCAGATCGCCGCTGCCGTCTTTGGCGTGAGCTACAAGGAGGCCCGCGCCCAGGAGCTTGTCGAGTTTACCGACGTAACGCCCAAGACACGCGGCCCGCTGATCGATAACGGCCAACTCGACGTGGTCGCGGCGACCTACACCATCACCGACGAGCGCAAGAAGAGCTGGGATTTCTCGACGCCGTACCGCACCGACTACGTGGGACTCATGGTCAAGAAGCGTTCGGGCTTTACCTCGATTGAGGACCTGGACGGCAAGGTCATTGGTGTGAGCCAGGGTGCCACCACGCAGGGCCTGATCGAGCAGATGATCAAGGACAACGGCTTTAGCTGCAAGCCAGAGTTTAGGGCCTTTAGCGGCTACCCCATCATCAAGAGTTCGCTCGACGCCGGCAATATCGACGTCTTTGCCATGGACCGCTCCACGCTGGCCGGTTACATGAACGAGACCGTTGAGCTGCTGCAGCCCGAGGTCAAGTTTGGCGAGCAGGGCTACGGCGTGGCGACCAAGAAGGGCTGCGACCTTTCGGCCGTGGTCGATCAGGTGATTTGCGATCGCCTGGCCGACGGCTGGCTCGACCAAGAGGTCAAGACCTGGGGTCTTGTATAGGCGCATCGTCCAGGGAAGGAATCAAATGCTCGAAGGATTATTTGACGCCGACCGTTGGTCGACGACATTTCAAAACATGGGGCCCTTCTGGGAGGGCTTTGGCGTGACGCTGCAGGTGGTCGTTGCCGGTCTGCTGCTGTCGCTGGTGCTGGGCACGCTGCTGGGCGTGTTCTCTACCACTCGCTCGCGCGTGCTGCGCGCCATAAGCCGCGTGTACGTGGAGTTTTACCAGAACACCCCGTTGCCCGTACAGGTGCTCTTTATGTACATGGCCGGTCCGCAGTTTTTACAGGCCATAACCGGTGCCGACCAGCCGGTGCGCATCGCGCCGTTCGTGCTGGGCTTCTTGGGCGTGGGTCTGTATCACGCGGCCTACATTTCGGAGGTCATCCGCACTGGTATCGAGGCGGTTCCACGCGGTCAGATGGAGGCGGCCCAGAGCCAGGGCTTCACCCGTGCGCAGGCGTACTGGTACATCGTGCTGCCCCAGACATTCAAGATCATTCTGCCGCCGCTGTGTAACCAGGCACTCAACCTGGTCAAGAACACGTCGGTGCTGGCGCTTGTGGCCGGCGGCGACCTTATGTACCGTTCCGACAACTTTGTGAGTCTGTACGGTTACCTGCAGGGATACATCGTCTGCTGCCTTATGTACTTCATCATCTGCTTTCCGCTCGCCATGCTGGTGCAGTGGCTCGAGCGCCGCTCCAAGGAGCGTCCGCGCGGCGTGAGCCTGGCCGAGCTGGGGCTCGACAACGTAGAGGAGGCCTAGCGCATGGAAATCTTCAACGCGACCAACCTGCTCTACATTTGGGGCGGCTTTGTTAAGACGATCGAGATCTCGGCGCTGTCGATCTTTTTCTCGCTCATCTTTGGCACGGTGCTGGCGCTTGTTAAGAGCTATGCGCCCCGCCCGTTCCGTATTTTGGTGAGCGCCTACATCGAGCTGTTCCGTTGCACGCCGAACCTGCTGTGGATTCTGTTTATCTACTTTACGGTGCAGGGTCTGGACATTGTGATTTCGACCATCGCCTTTACGCTGTTTACCAGCGCTGTTATGGCCGAGATTGTGCGCGGCGGCCTCAACTCGATTCCGCGCGGCCAGTTTGAGGCAGCGCAGAGCCAGGGCTTTGGCTTCTTTGCCACCATGCGCTGCATCATTCTGCCGCAGACGTTTAAGACGATCATTCCGGCGCTGTTTAGCCAGTGCACGACCGTCATCAAGGACAGCTCGTATCTTTCGGGCATTAACGTGGCCGAGCTCATGTACACGGCAAACGTCGTGATGGCCCACGCGATCGATCTGTCGCAGGTTCTTATACTCTACGGCCTGGTGTTTGCGATGTACTTTGTACTCAACTTTGGTATCTCGTTGCTGGTGAGGGCTTATCAGAGGCGAATGGTGGCAGCGTAGAATGTGGCAAAGGGACAGTCCCTTTGTCACATAGAGAAAGGAATCGCGATGAGCGATCTGGAGAATAAGAAGAGTCCTGTGGTCATTACCATCGCGCGCGACTTTGGCGCCGAGGGCCACGAGATTGGCCGTATCCTCGCCGATGAGCTGGGGATTCCGCTGTACGATAACGAGCTGCTGGTGCGTGCTTCGCTGCGCGCGGGCGAGTCGCTCGACAAGATGGCCGCCTACGACGAGCGCCTGGCCGTGGAGAACATGGCGTTTCTGCCCGACCGCTACGATGCGCGTTCGTACTCGGATAAGTTGTTCCAAAAGATGAGCCAGGTGATTTTGGATCTGGGCGAGACCGAGAGCTGCATTATCGAAGGCCGTCTGTCCGATTACCTGCTGCGCAACAACCCCAACCACATTGCCGTGTTGGTGACCGCACCCTTTGAGGACCGCGTCGAGATCGTGCGCAAGAAGCGCGGCCTTAACAAAAAGAAGGGCGCCAAGCTGGTCAAGCAGCAGCAGAAGGCGCGTGAGGCATTCTACAAGCGCTACAGCGCCGGCAAATGGAAGATGACGAGCGGTAAAGACATCGTCGTCAACCGCGCCAAGCTGGGCCGCGAAGGCTGCAAGGACGTCATCGCCGCGGCCTACCGCTACAAGGTGGCGCAGCTCGAAGGCTAACCGACCAAAACCATCACAAAGGTGCCTGTCCCCATCGTGGTGGTCGGTCGGCCGACATAGAAAAAGTCCCCGCCGGGCGTGTGCTCGACGGGGACTTTGCCGTTTGATGGCTAGCGCTGAGGGTGATTACTCGCCCAGCAGGCTCTTGGTGATGGAAGCGGCGGCCTTCTTGCCGGCGCCCATCGCCAGAATGACCGTAGCGGCACCGGTGACGATGTCGCCGCCGGCCCAGATGCGGGGATCGGTGGTCTGGCCGGTCTCCTCGTCGGCGACGATGTAGCCCCACTTGTTGAGCTCCATCTTGCCGCCGATCTTCTTTGCGAAGGGGTTGGCGTTGGTGCCGATAGCCGAGATTGCGACGTCGCAGGGAATCTCCTCGATGGCGCCCTCGATGGGCACCGGGCGACGACGGCCGGACTCGTCGGGCTCGCCGAGCTCCATCTTCTGGACCTTGACGGCGCATACGGAGCCGTCCTCGCCAGCGACAAACTCGAGCGGGGAGACGAGCGGCAGAACCTCGACGCCCTCGGCCTTGGCATGGTGCAGCTCGGCGCGACGGCAGGGCATCTCGTCCTCGGTACGACGGTAGGCGATGATGGCGTGCTCGGCGCCCAGACGCTTGGCGGTACGGACGGCGTCCATAGCCACGTTGCCGCCACCAAAGACGACGACGTTCTTGCCGTGCTTGGTGGGGGTGTCGTACTCGGGGAACTTGTTGGCCTTCATCAGGTTCACGCGGGTGAGGTACTCGTTCGCGAAGAAGACGTTGGGCAGGTTCTCGCCGGGGACGTTGAGGAACTTGGGCAGGCCAGCGCCGGTCGCCACGTAGATGGCGTCGAAGCCCTGCTCGAACAGCTCCTCGGCCGTGGCCATGTTGCCCACGACGGAGTTGTACTCAAACTTGACGCCCATGTCCTCCAGGCCGTCAATCTCGCGCTTGACGACTGCCTTGGGCAGACGGAACTCGGGGATGCCGTAGACCAGCACGCCGCCGCCGGTGAAGAAGGCCTCAAAGACAGTGACGTCAAAGCCGTTGCGGGCGAGCTCGCCGGCGCAGGTGATGCCGGACGGGCCAGAGCCGACGACAGCGACCTTCTTGCCGTTCTTGGGGGCCATCTTGGGCGTGGAGGCGAGCTCGGGGCGGTCACCCAGGAAGCGCTCGAGCTGGCCGATGGCCACGGGCTCGGACTTCTTGCCACGGATGCACTTGCCCTCGCACTGGTTCTCCTGCGGGCAGACGCGGCCGCAGATGGCGGGAAGCATGGAGTCCTCGCGGATGGTATCGAGAGCGCCGCCGAAGTCCTTCTCGCGGATCTGTTCGATAAAGCGGGGGATGTTGATGTTGACGGGGCAGCCCTCAACACAGAACGGCTTCTTGCAGTTGAGGCAGCGCTCGGCCTCGGCCAGCGCCATCTCCTCGGTGAAGCCCTTGTCGACGGGGCGGAAGTCGCAGGCGCGCTCGGCAGCCGGCTCCTCGTTATCGGGGGTGCGGGGCGACTTCATATCGGCAACGAAACGACCGTTAACTAGTGGCATGCGCAGCTCTTTTCCTCATAGGCCTTGAGGGACTCGCCCTCTTCGGAACGGTAAGCGGCCTGGCGGGCACGAAGGTCATCCCAGTCGACCAGGGTGGCATCGAAGTCGGGGCCGTCGACGCAAGCGAACTTGGTCACGCCGCCCACCTCGACGCGGCAGCAGCCGCACATACCGGTGCCGTCAACCATGATGGGGTTGAGCGACGCGGTGATGGGGGTGTCGTACTTCTGGGCGGTGAGGGTCGAGAACTTCATCATCGGAACGGGGCCGACGCAGAAGACCTGGCTCACGGCCTTGTCCTGCAGCAGGCGCTCCAGCGGAGCGGTGACAACGCCCTGCTCGCCGTAGGAGCCGTCGTCAGTGGTGATGTGGATGTGGTCCTCGTCGAGGAGCTCGCGGAACTGGTCCTCCATGAGCAGGAGGTCCTTGGTGCGGGCGCCCATGATGGCGTGCACCTCGTGGCCGGTCTCGACCAGGTGCTTGGCGACCGGGAAGGCAATTGCCAGGCCGACGCCGCCGCCAATGACAGCGCAGGGGCCCTCGGCCATCTCGGTGGGAACGCCCAGCGGGCCCACGACGTCGCGCAGCGACTCGCCGGCCTCGTAGGTGGAAAGCATCTCGGTGGTCTTGCCGATCACCATGAAGATGAACTCGACCCAGCCCTCGTCACCGTTCCAGCCGGCCAGGGTAAACGGGACGCGCTCGCCCGTCTCGTTGGCGCGAACCATGAGGAACTGTCCAGCGTGCGCATGCTTGGCGATTGCAGGCGCCTCGATGCGGAACTTGAACACCTTCTCCGAGAACTGCGTCTTCTCCAGGATCTTATACATAGAACCCCTCTCTTGTTAGGGCCGCCGAACCGTGCCTCCACGGAAATGGACGGTAGCCCGAATAAAACCGTACGCGCACAGGCGTTGTGCAGACATACGGTGCAAATTATACCCTCATGGACATGTCGCTTACGTGTATCTTCGGCGGTTGGGAGCAGGGTTTATCCACTTTGGCCTACCAAAGGGGGAGAGGTTTATTTTGGTCGGTTTTATCAGGTAAAACGGCAAATGGGGCCGGCCTCGGGTTGTGATGAGGCCGGCCCCCTTTGGGGTGCTATGCATGTATGTCGGCGCGCGGTTGATTGCGATGCCGCAACTGGGGCGTTTCCGCAGGTAAAACCTGCCAAAATAAACCTGTTCCTAAATGATAGGTTTTAGTGCTTGCCGTTGGCGGAGGCGGCACCGTTGACATGGTCGCGGGCATAGACCACGCCGTGCACGATCGCCAGGCCGGCGGCGTCGGCCGCGCGGGCGCAGGTGTCCTGGAAATCCTCGGCCTCGCGGGCGCGCAGCTGCTTAAGAACGTAGTCGGCGACGGCCATCTTGCCGGGAGGGTTGCCGATGCCGGTGCGGATGCGGCTGAAGTCGCGGCTGCCCATCTTGTCGATGATGGAGCGCAGGCCGTTGTGACCGGCGTGGCCGCCGCCCACCTTAACACGCACGTCGCCGGCGGGAATATCGAGCTCGTCGTGGATTACGAGCAGCTCCTCGGCCTTGATCTTGTACTCGCGACAGAGCTTGGAGATGGGGCCGCCCGAGGTATTCATGTACGACTGCGGCTTGACCAGCACAATCTGGCGCTTGCCACCCTCTTCCTCAGCATCGTTGATATTGATGAGCGCGACCTCGGCGCCTGCTTGGTTTTTCCAGTACGTGACGCCGGCCTGACGGGCCAGCTCGTCGATTGCCTTAAAGCCGGCGTTGTGGCGGGTCTCGGCATATTCCTCGCCCGGGTTGCCAAGCCCGGCGACCATGCGAATCTTAAGCGGCTGTGCAGCTGCCATGTTTATCCTTTCGTTGATTTGTCGCCTGCTATGGTGAGCGACCCTGTTGCCGCTGTCAAATGGAGGGTAATTGAGGGCGTTTAGGGGCGTTTGGACGGCCGTCGAAATCAGAGGTGGACAGTTAGTTCAGATACGTATAAGTTCTGAGGACTCGAAGTGCTCAATTCAATGCCGATACGTTGTTTTGGAGCTTTAGTTAGTCCATATGGCGCTGTTTTGAAGTCTACCCTGCCTTCAAATAGGGCGAATGGTATAGAGATAGCTGCAAAACAGCCTAATTCAATGTGTCCATTTATACGTATTTGAACTAACTGTCCAGCCCTGTTCGACGGCGCGCGGGTGATTCGCCGTTTAGACCGGCGCAAGGCCGATTCCGGCCCGCAGAGCGTTGAGCCAAGCGGCCTGACGCTTGCGATAGCCCTTGATACGGTATCGGAATCGGACTCCCGCGAGTCGATGCATCGTTTGGGCGAAGGCTTCGAGTGCAACAAGGTCTTTCATTTGGTCGCGATTGATAACCAGGACGTGGATGCCCATTGCCTTGAGGCCATTATTTCGATTGCCATCGTGGATGCGAGCGTTTTGAAGCTCATGACCAATTCCGTTGTATTCGTTGTCGACTCCGGCTGCCGGGCAATATAGGTCGCAGATGGCATAGGGGATGCCCGAGGACATGTTGACCGCAAGAGTGTCGAAGTCGATTCGATAGTTGAGTAGCAGGCCTCCCATGGGCAGACTGCAACATCCGAATCCTCCAAAGCGCATGGGCGCTCCGAGAACGGCAAACATTAGGGATTCGGCTGGGGATGCAGATCCGGGTCGGGCAAGTTTGACTGCCGTGCGAAACGATGTGTATGAGCTACTTTTGGCGAAGCGTGCAACCGCCTCAAGCTCTTCGATAGTTGTGGCGGGCTCGCATTTGTAGTGTGCCTGTTCATAGCGGGTTTCGTTCTGTTGCTCGACCACCGACTGGTTGCCCAAGCAATCAAGATCGCCCGTCGCTGCGCAGCCATCGCCCTTGGGCCAGATGTCGTCATGGGCAATGGGGTATGTTGCCCCGGGAGGAAGGGAGTAGGTTCCGAGCAGTTCCATGAGAAGCATCAAGGTTTTGGCGACTGATTCATTTTTGGAACAAAGCATGGCTGTCACGGCAGGAGACGTTGCGTAGATGTCGGCCTCGACGTGCATAATTGCACCTTCAGGAAGCGGAGCGGTGAGAATATGCTGAAGAAGCCGCTTGTCGGGGCGTCTGTTGTCTTCGTCTGAAACGAGAAGATCGAATAGTTCGGAATCATCTTCATTCCAGGCATCGAGTATCGAAAGTGCGCCAAAGTCTATCGCGTCATTATTGGGAATGCAGCTAGCCAAGGCCTGTGCTTGCTGTTCACTATCAACGGAGTCCCAGGGTAGGGCAGAGTACGCCCGTCGTGCGCGACGAATTGCGCGGAGGGCGGAGAAATGTGAAATCACGGTCGTCATAGCTATAACGTACTAAGTTGGCGGCAGAATGCGACCCCCATACCGTTCTTTTCGCTCAGCGGGGCGCTGCGCGCCATGAACGGCTGGGTGTTATGAAATCGGTGGAATCGGTTGAGGGGATTGCAGGAAATTGAGCTCTGCCGCGAAGGTTGACGATAGCTACTGGACGGTTAATTCAGATACGTATAAGGCGGCGGGCGTTCGAGGCGTGTCTAAGGCCCTTGAGGGCGATTTGAGGGTAAATATGCAGCGGTTGTACTCGAGAACGATGAGATTTGGACGGCATGGCATCCGCTGGGGAGCTCAGAAGGCTCCGAACGGTCTTTTGGAGCTTTAAAAAAATACGTATCTGAACTAATTGTCCAGGGAAGGTTGGCGAGGGATAGAAAAAGGGTCGGAAGCTCGCTTCCGACCCTTTAAAAGCATCAAAGATGATGCGCGGCAGGCTACAGCGCGAAATCGCCGCCGACGAGCGTGGAGACGGGCTCCTCGTGGTAAACGGCGGAGATGGCCTGAGCGAACTCCTCGGCGACCGAGATGGTCTTGATCTTGCCGCCGACCTCGACGAGAATGGCGTCGGTGACGAGGCACTCGACGATCGGGGCGTCGTTCAGACGCTCGATGGCCGGACCGGAGAAGATGCCGTGGGTGGCGCAGACGTAGATGTCGCCAGCGCCCATGGCCTTGAGCTCCTTGACGTTGGCGCACAGGGTGCCAGCGGTGTCGATCATGTCGTCGTTGATGATGCAGGTCTTGCCCTTGATGTCACCGATGATGCCCATGACCTCGGCGGCGTTGTGGCGCGGACGGCCCTTGTGGGCGATGGCCAGGTCGCAGCCGAGCATGTCGGACAGCTTCTTGGCGGCCTTGGCGCGACCCACGTCGGGGGAGACGACAACCAGGTTGTCGGTGTCGAAGTGCATGTCGTTGTAGTACTGGCCAAACAGCGGCAGCGCGGACAGGTGGTTAACCGGGATATCAAAGAAGCCCTGGATCTGGCCCTGGTGCAGGTCGAGGGTGATGATGCGATTAACGCCGGCGCGCTCGAGCAGGTTGGCGACGAGGCGGGCGGTGATGGGCTCGCGCGGGCCGGCCTTGCGGTCCTGGCGGGCATAGCCGTAGTGGGTGATGACGGCGGTGATGGAGCGGGCGGATGCGCGCTTGGCAGCGTCGGTGGCGATGAGCAGCTCCATGAGCATGTCGTTGACGTTGCCGCCGGCCACGGACTGAATCAGGAAGACGTCGGCGCCGCGGACGGTTTCGTCGTAGCGGGCGTAAATCTCACCGTTGGCGAACTGCTTTAGCGTAAGGCCCGAAAGCTCGACCCCAAGGTACTCAGCAATCTTCTGAGCGAGGGGACGGTTGGAGGAACCGGAATACACGCGGATGGACTTACGCATATTCTCCGACTTCTCGGGATCATTAATCGGCATTACCCTTCTCCTTTATATCGAATGCCATATAGATGCCTTTTTGCATTGTAACCGCGCGACGGGGTTTATCGAGTCCTGATAACGTCTTTACCGTCAACGGACACGAACCGACCACTCATCCGGTTGCGCAGGTCACGATAGAAAAAGGAGCCGCCCCCCACGGGAACAGCTCCTTAGATGCTTGGTAAAACGTTATACCTCGTCGTCCTCGTGCAGACGGCGGCGATAATCGGCGGCCCAGCCCTCAATGTTTACCTGACGGGCGCGGCCCAGGCCGAGTGCATCTGCCGGGACCGGCTCGGTGATGACGGAGCCGGCGGCCACGAGCGCGCCGTCGCCGATCTGGGCGGGCGCGACCATCATGGTGTCGGAACCGATGAAGGCATCCTTGCCGATGACGGTCTTGTGCTTGTGCACGCCGTCATAGTTGCAGGTGATGGAACCCGCGCCCACGTTGACGCCGGAGCCCATGGTGGTGTCGCCGATGTAGGACAGGTGGGGCACCTTGGAACCCTCGCCGATTGTGGACTTCTTGATCTCCACGTGCGTGCCGGCCTTGGAGCCGTCGAGCATGTGGGTGCCCGGGCGCAGGTAGGCGCGCGGGCCGCAGTCGACGCCGTTCTCGATGACGGCTTCGATGGCGATGGTCTCATCGATGGTGCAGCCGCTGCCGACGGTAGTGTCGGTGAGGCGGCTGTTGGGGCCGAGCTGGCACTCCTCGCCCACGGTGACGTGGCCGATCAGGTGCGTCTGCGGCCACACGACGGTGTCGCGGCCGATAACGGCGTCGGGGCCGATCCAGGCCTGCGTGGGATCGATGAACGTGACGCCCTCGGCCATCCAGTGCTCGTTGATGCGGTCGCGCGCAATGGCGGTGAGCTGCGCGAGCTGGATGCGGCTGTTGACGCCCAGGCCGTCGCGGTAGTCGTCGCAGTGGAAGATGGAGACTGCCTGACCATGGCCTTTGAGGATCTCGAGCATGTCGGGCAGGTAGTACTCGGATTGCGCGTTGTCGTTGCCGATCTCGTTAATGTGGGCGGCGAGCTGCGCGCCGTCAAAGGCGTAGCAGCCGGCGTTGCACTCCAGCAGCGTGGCGGCCTGCTCGGGCGTGCAGTCCTTCTGCTCGATGATGCGCTCGATCTGGCCGTCGGCGCCCAGCTTGATGCGGCCGTAGCCAAAAGGATCGGGCGGGGTCATGGTCATGACGGTGCAGGCGAGCTCGCCGGTAGCGACGGTCTGTGCGAACTTGGCGACGGTGTCGGCGGTGATGAGCGGCAAGTCGCCGTTGAGTACGACGACCGGGCCTTGCGTGATGCCGCAGGCCTCGAGCGCGACCTTCACGGCGTGACCGGTGCCCAGGCGCTCGGTCTGCTCGACGCACTCGACCTTGGTGGCGCTGCTGGCGTAGGCGCCGTCGATGAGGGCGCGCATCTCGTCGGCGTGGCTGCCGATGACGACCACGACGCGGCTGCAGCCGGCCTTGATGGTGGCGTCGACGATCCACTGAACCATGGGCTTGCCCAGGATCTTGTGCGAAACCTTGCAGTGGTTCGACTTCATGCGGGTGCCCTCGCCGGCAGCGAGGATAATTGCGGTTGCGTCCATGTGATCTCCTGTTACGTTATAGAGACGTGTGTTTGGAAACGATACACGGCGCAATATGATACCGCAGGCATATGTTGAGCGCGTAGCGATTGGTTTGCGGCGGTTGAGGCTTGCGCCGCCGGCGTGGCGTTTGCGCTGCTTGCGTGCGGCGTTGGCGGTGCTGCGGAGCTGTCGTTTGAGCGAGGGGACGGGGGTGCCCGTGGACAACGTACAAGAGGAGTTTGGCGGCGAGCCCGTCGCGGCGTTCTCGATGTCGCATCCGGCTGTGCCGGCACTCTATATAGTGCTGACGCTGGGGCTCACCATGTTCTCGATGCAGCCGGTGCTGATTGCGCTGTCACTTACGGGCGGGCTGGCGTATGGATTTGCGACGCGCGGGGCTGCCCGCACGCTGGGCGCACTCCGCTGGCAGCTGCCGGTGATTTTGATTATCGCGCTGGTCAATCCGCTGTTTAGCGCCTCGGGCTCGACGGAGCTGTTCCGTATTGGCATGCGCGCGGTGTATCTGGAAAGCATGGTATACGGCCTGTGCATGGGCGGGCTGTTTGTGGCGAGCGTGCTGTGGTTTGAGGCCGCGGCGTCGATGCTCGAATACGACAAGGTGCTCGCACTGTTAGGCAACGCCGCGCCGGTGATCGCGCTTATGATCTCGATGTGCATGCGGCTTATCCCACAGTTTTTGCGCCGCGGCCGCACGGTGCTGGCGGTGCAGGACGCGATTGATGTACCGGGGCGTGCGCCCACCGACCCCGTGCGCTCGCGCTTGCGGGCATCGAGTGTGTTGATGGGCTGGGGCATGGAAGATTCGCTGGAGCGCGCGGACGCGATGCGCTCGCGCGGGTGGGGTGCCGCGACGCGTCGTACGACGTATGCGCGGTATCGGCTGGGGCGCAGTGACGTTGCCGCGCTGGCCGGGCTTGCACTGTTTGGCGTGGTCACGGTGACAGTGGCGTGGACCGCGACGACGCAGTATTCGTTTTATCCGCAGCTCTCGGTGCCGGCGCCGTGGCCGGGCTATGTCGTGTACGCTGCCTGGATGGTGCTGCCTTGCGCGTTGCACGCGATTGATGAGAAGAGGTTTGGCTGATGGCTCGGTTGGACAGGGGCCCGGTGTCGGGCGCTGCGTGCGGCCCGGATATGCCAGCGATTGAGGTGCGGAGCCTGAGCTTTGCCTACCCCGATGCTGATGCTGCGGTGCTCGAGGGGCTCGACTGGTCTGTTCCCCAAGGTGCGTTTGCACTGCTTGTTGGCGGTACCGGTTCGGGCAAGTCGACGCTGCTGTCGCTGCTCAAGCCCGAGATCGCGCCTGCTGGTACGCGCTCCGGCGAGCTGCGCGTGCTGGGCGAGCCCGTCGCCGACATGGATGTGCGGGCATCGGCGGAGCGCGTGGGTTATGTGTTTCAGGATCCCGAGAACCAGATTGTGTGCGAGACCGTGTGGCACGAGATGGCGTTTGGCCTAGAGAATCTGGGTGTGTCGCGCGACGAGATGCGCCGCCGTGTTGCCGAGACCAGCTATTTCTTTGGTCTGGAGGACTGGCTTCATCGTGATACCGATACGCTTTCGGGTGGCCGCAAGCAGCTGCTGTCGTTGGCGGCCGTTCTGGCGCTGCGCCCGCACGTGCTGCTGCTCGACGAGCCCACGTCTCAGCTCGATCCCGTTGCCGAGAAGAATTTCCTGCACGCGCTGTTTCGTGTAAATCGCGAGCTGGGCTGCACGGTTGTTGTGGCGACGCATCAGCCGCGCCCAATGCTCGAATACGCGACGTGTGCGTACCGGATTGAGGATGGCCGCGTGCACGAGGCGGCGGATATGGCTTCTTTGGTATGCCGAGAATCGCTGTTTTCCGATGACACGTTGGGGTGGGGTGCCATCCGATGTGCAAAAAACGGAGTATTCAGCAGGCGTGAGGACAATTTGGGCTCTCTGGAGCCGCCCGGGGACGTATCGAGCGCGAAAAAAAGTTCAGAATTGGACAAATCGTCCGAATTTGTGGCGCAAACGTCGCTCGAGAACGGCTTGGAAGCCTTCTCGCGCACGGATGGAAGCAGAATACTCCAAAAAATGCACGCTGGGTCGGCTACCACCCTGTCGGAAGGTTGGTTTCGCTACGATCGAGCGTCCGGCTGGGTGTTGCGTGGGCTCGATGCGTCGTTTTCGGCCGGTGCGGTGCATGCGGTTGTTGGCGGTAACGGCTGCGGCAAGTCGACGATGCTCTCGGTGCTGGCGAAGACCGCCAAGCTGCAGCGCGGCCGCATGGTGCGCGGAGCGGCCTCGGCGGCGCTGCTGCCTCAGAATCCCAAAGCATTGCTGGTTGCCGAGACGGTTCGCGATGAGCTGATGGAATGGGCCTCGACCTGCGGATATGACGAGAACTTGGCGCGGGAGCGTGCGGCGAGCTTGGGGTTGTCGGGTCTGGATGGACGCCATCCGTACGATCTTTCGGGTGGGCAGCGTCAACTGCTTGCATTGGCAAAACTGCTGCTAATCGGCCCCGAACTGCTATTGCTCGATGAGCCCACCAAGGGTCTAGACCTGTTCAGCCGCCGCATCATCGCCCGCGCCCTGCGTGACCATGCGAAGGCTGGCGGCACCGTCATCATGGCTACGCACGATTTGGACTTTGCCGAGCAGGTAGCCGACGACGTCGCCATGATGTTTGACGGCGAGATTGCCTGCATGGAGCCCCCGGCCGACTTCTTTGCCGACAACGTGTTCTATAGGGCGTGATGGGATGACGGACTGTCGTTTCTCGCGTTTACTCGCAAAACTGGAGATCCCGCTGTTGTTGGCGGTGCCGGCGGTGATGACAGTGGCGTTGCTGTCGGGTGTTGAGCAGGCAGCGTTGGCCATGCTGGCTGTGGTGGCGCTGGTGCTCGCGCTGTTCTTTGCGGGTTATGAGGCATCTCGTCCGGGTTTGCGCCAGATTATGCCCACGCTGGTGCTGGCGGCGCTGGCGGCGGCGGGGCGCATCCTGTTCGGGCCCATTCCCGACTTTAAACCGGTGAGCGCCATCGCCATTATCGCGGGGGCGACGCTTGGTCGCCGCAATGGTTTTATGGTTGGCGCACTGGCGGCGCTGACCAGCAATTTCTTTTTTGGACAGGGCGTGTGGACGCCATGGCAGATGTATGCCTGGGGGCTCGTGGGATACGTTGGCGGTGCGCTGGCGTATGCGGGTGCGTTCGACCGCGCCGACGGCACCGTGCGCATGCCAGCGCTGCTGGCGTACGGCTTTGCGTCGGGCTTGCTCTATGGCGTCGTGATTAACGCGTATGACATCATTGGATTTGTACAGCCGCTCACGTGGGCGGGTGCCGTGGCGCGTCTTGCCACGGCAGTGCCGTTCGATATCACACACGGCCTCGCGACCTGCGTGTTCTTGGCCGCCTTGTACAAGCCCTGGTGTCGCCGCATTAACCGTGTCGTCGTGAAATACGGGCTGTAGGGCATTTCGCGTTCCCTCACGAACTTGCGGTGGAATAGTTCTCGTTTTTGGCTATTTGCTGCCCAAACAGGAACTATTCCACCGCAACTTATAGGGGGAGAGGGGCCACACAATCTGTTTTCCTCTGTCCCCCCAGGAATTACTTGGGGCTAGAGTTCTAGCGTGAGGGTGACGGGGCAGTGGTCGCTGCCGAAGATGTCGCCGCGGATGCCGGTGTCGCGAACGTTGGCGGCGATCGAATCGCTTACCAGAAAGTAATCGATGCGCCAGCCTGCGTTGTTCTTACGGGCATTAAAGCGGTAGCTCCACCAGCTGTAGACGCCCTCGACGTCGGGGTTTGCCGCGCGCCAGGTATCGGTAAAGCCGGCGTTGAGCAGTTCGGTAAACTTGCCGCGCTCCTCGTCCGAAAAGCCTGCGTTGCCGCGGTTGGACTTGGGGTTCTTAAGGTCGATCTCCTCATGTGCCACGTTAAAGTCGCCGCAGGTTACGACGGGCTTACCGGTCTCGCGTTCAAGCGCGCTCAAAAAGTCGCGGTAGGCATCGTCCCAGGCCATGCGCACGTCGATGCGGGCGAGTTCGTTTTGCGCGTTGGGAGTGTAGACATCCACAAACCAGAACTTGTTGAACTCCAGCGCGCAGACGCGGCCCTCGGTCGCGGCTTGGGCGACGAGTTCGGCCGCCTCGTTCTCGCCGGCGTAGGGTAGCAGTGCGTCGGCGTGCAGCACGCGCAGCGGTTCCTGGCGGCTAAAGACCGCAGTGCCCGAATAGCCTTTACGCTCGGCGTAGCTCCAGGTTTGGTGATAGCCGGGCAGGTCAATATCGACCTGGCCCTCCTGCAGCTTGGTCTCTTGCAGCGCCAAGATATCGACGTCGAGTTCTTGCGCGATCTGGATAAAGCTCGGGTCCTTTTTGAGCACGGCGCGCAGGCCGTTAACGTTCCACGAGGCAAAGGTGTAAGTCTGAGGCATGGTGTCCTTTCGACGGGGTTGGCAGGCTTAAGATTAACGCAACAAGAGCGGGGCGGAGTCCGCGAGTGATAGTGCGAACGCCGCCGTCCCGGAGACACGGACGGAGGACATATATGACGCAGGCAATATCAAACCCCAAACAGGCGTCCGCCGCGCTGGCGGAGCTGTTCGAAACCCATAGTCACGTGGTCTTCTTTGGCGGCGCGGGTGTTTCCACGGCGAGTGGCATCCCCGATTTCCGCAGCGTGGACGGCCTGTATCACCAGCAGTTTGCCTATCCGCCCGAGACCATGCTCTCGCACAGCTTTTACGAGGCGCATCCTGCGGAGTTCTTCGACTTTTACCGCACCAAGATGATCGCGCTTAACGCTAAACCCAACCGCTGCCACACCAAGCTCGCCGAGCTGGAGCGCGCCGGCAAGCTAAATGCCGTGGTGACGCAAAATATCGACGGCCTGCATCAGATGGCCGGCTCACAGCACGTGTTCGAGCTGCACGGATCGGTCCATCGCAACATTTGCCAGTCGTGCGGCACGGTCTATAGCGCCGAGTGGATTTGCTCGCGCGAGCACGAGGATGCCGCGGGCGTGCCTGCGTGCCCCGCGTGCGGCGGCCGCATCAAGCCCGATGTAGTGCTCTACGAAGAGCCGCTCGATGAGCATGTGCTGACCGGTGCCGTTGCCGCCATCGCCGCGGCCGATGCCCTCATTGTGGGCGGGACCTCGCTCGTGGTGTATCCGGCGGCAGGCCTTACGCGTTACTTTACCGGCGATACGCTGGCCATATGCAACCTTGCTCCCACCGATCAGGATGCAAATGCCGACCTGCTGATTTCTTGCGACATCGCGGCCGCGTTTGCGTTCTAGCCCGCGCGCGCGGATACAATAGAAAGACTGAGTGCAAAGCGACCCCGCCGCCAGCTCCCCAAGCTCGGCGGCGTGGGCATTTTAGGAGGATGTTCATGGCGAACGACAGCAAGACATGGCGGTGCGGAAAGTATGAGCTCAGCTTTGACCGTCCGCGCATCATGGGCGTCCTCAACGTGACGCCCGATTCGTTTAGCGATGGCGGGGAGCACTTCGACCCGGATGCCGCCATCGAGTACGGCCTGGCGATGCTCGACGCCGGCGCCGACATCATCGACGTGGGCGGCGAGTCCACGCGCCCCGGCTTTACCCCGGTCAACCCTGACGAGGAGGCTCGCCGCGTGCTGCCCGTGGTGCGCGCGCTGGCCAAGGAGGGCGCCATCGTCTCGATCGACACGCGTCATGTGGCGGTTGCCAAGGCGGCCGTGCGCTGCGGCGCCTCGATCGTCAACGACGTGACCGGCTTCACCGATCCCAAGATGGTCGAGTTTGTTAAGACGAGCACCTGCGGCGTCATCGTGATGCATGCCGGCGAGGTCGCCGCGCCCACCCGCACGCACGCAACGGTGCAGCTCGATACCTCGGCAGCGGCGTTTGTTGCCGAGAAGGCGCGCGAGGCGGCTGCCGAGGCCGCGCGTGAGGCCGAGAAGCCGGCTCGCCGCCGTCGCGGCAAGCTGCTGGGCGATCCTAAGCCGGAGGCCAGGCTTCCGGGCGGCGTGGTGCAGCCCTCGTTGCCGTTTGGCGAACCGGAGCCCACGTCCGAGCCTGCAAGCGAGCAGGAGACGCCGGCCGCCGAGCAGGCTGCTGCAGCCGAGACCGTCGCGCTCGCGCCCGAGGCCGCGCCCGCAGCCACCGAGGCCGCATCGGAGCCCAATGACCGCCTGGCCGCCATGATGCGCCGCAGCGCCCGCCGCGAGGAAGCCTACGTGCCCACCTCGCAGCTCCGCCGCTTCACCCTGCCCGATTCGGCGCCCATCATGCGCCGCGTCATGGGCTTTCTGTCCGACCAGGCCCGCACGCTCATCCATGCCGGCGTGTCGCGCGACCGCATCTGCATCGATCCTGGCCCGGGCTTTGGTAAGTCGGCTAACGAGGACATCGTCATCCAGCGCGAGACTGCCAAGATGGCGTCACTGGGCTATCCGCTCATGTGCGCCGTGTCGCGCAAGCGCTTTGTGGGCGCCGTCTCGGGCGTGACCGAGGCCGCCGAGCGCGATGCCGCTACGTTTGGCGTGTGCCTGGGCGCCATCCAGGCCGGTGCCAACATCGTGCGCGTGCACGACGCCGCGGGTTTTGCGCAGTTCCTAAACGGCTACTGGGCGGTTGCCAAGCCGCAGCCGCGCCGCGCGTTTGTGGCCGTGGGCTCCAACCTGGGGCATCGCTGCGACAACATCCGCGCCGCACGCGAGATGATCGCCGAGATTCCACTCACCTGCGTGTCTAACTCCTCCAAGATTTACGAGAGCGAGCCTGCCTACGAGACGCGCCAGGACGCGTTTGCCAACGCCGTCATCGAGATCAAGACCGAGCTTGCGCCGCTGGTGCTGCTCGACGAGCTCATGAAGATCGAGGCCGAGCTGGGGCGCGACCGCTCCAAAAAGGCCAAGGCCAACGGTCCGCGCACCATCGACCTGGACCTGCTGTGGATGGACGGCGAGACCCACGGCGGCAAAAAGCTGCGCCTGCCGCATCCGCTCATTGGCGAACGCGACTTTGTGCTGGTGCCGCTCGAGGACCTGATGCACGACCCGGCGCGGTTCTTCCGCTACAACGGTGTCGAGGTCAAGGAGCCCGAGGACCGCGTGGGCCATATCGTGGGCGAATTGGGGCGTATGTAGATGATCGAGATGAATGCTGTTGCCGCTGGCGCCGAGCTCGACTCGGCACGTGACGCGGGCCGCGAGGGCGTGTCCGCGGGCTGGTGCGTGTGGAGTGCGGGCGATGCTTCGCTGACGTTTTCGCTGGTCGTGCGTCCGGATGTGAATATGCACGCCTTCCACGGCCTGCCGTTTGTGGCTGCGATGGGCATGATGGACGCGCTCGTGGGCACGGCTTCGACGCCGGGGTTGGGCCTTGCCGGTAAGGTGGGTATCCAGTGGCCGAGCGATATCGTGTGCGGTGCGCCTGCGTTTGAGACGTCGCTCGCGCGTGTTGCCGTGAACGGCGGTGCCGGTGCTGCGGGCATGTTCGGTGCCGTGACGGTGGATATTGAGCGTTCGGCGTTGAGCGAGCTCGGTGTGGATGTGGCTGACGAAGCGCTGGTCGAGGCGCTGGCCGCCGCCATGCTGGCCCGCGTGGACGCCTGGGCGGTTGTTGCCAACACGCCGCAAGGCGCCGCAGGGCCGCTGGCTCCCGTGCTGGGCGAGTACTTCGACATGGTGCCGCTGCTGGGCCGCCAAGTTGCGGCGGTGTCGCCCAACGGCTTGCCGCTTGCGGTCGGTGTGTTTGCGGGCCTGGACATCTGGGGCCGCGCGACCATCAAGACCGATGCCGGCGAGCAAGAGTTTCCGCCCGAGGCCGTGCGCATTCGCGGACTGTAACGCGAGGCACTTGCGCTCAAAGATGACGATGACAACAAGACCCTCCTCGGCCTGTGCCGGGGAGGGTTTCGCTTATCTGGGGAATGGGTTGCCAGCGCCCTATTCCTCAAAATTGAAATTTTTTCAGTTTTGAGGAATAGGCTTGGCGAGCCTTTGCGGGGACTGTGGCATCGGGCGTGCTCGACTTAAGCCCCTGCTCTATCCCAGCTCCTGCATGCGGCGGTAGATTTCGCAGATACCCTTGATGGTGAGCTGTCCGTCGACCACGTCGAAGGCATCGGTCGAATCGGCGACGATGCTGGCGAGACCGCCCGTGGCGATAACGGTGGCATCCTCGCGGCCCAGCTCGCGCTTCATGCGCGCGACCAGGCCCTCGGCCATGGCGGCGGCGCCCGTTACGGCGCCGACCTTGATGCACTCCTCGGTATCGCGGCCGATGGCGTGCTCGGGCGCCTCGAGCGGCACGCTGGCGAGCTTGGCGGCACGGGCGGCAAGCGCGTCCATGGAGATGCGAATGCCCGGCGCGATCGCTCCGCCAATGTAATAACCGTCCTCATCGATGACGTCGATATTGGTCGCGGTGCCAAAGTCCACCACGATTGCCGGCGCGCCGTAGAAAGTTTCGGCCGCAACGGCGTTAGCGACGCGATCGGCGCCTACGGCTTGGGGACGCGCCGCGCGCAGCTTGGTCACCGCGGCCGTCTGCGGCCCGATGACGATGGCGTCCGCGGCAATGCGGTCGGCCACGGCGTGCCATTCGCGCGAGAGCTGCGGCACCACGCCGGCAAAGGCGATCGCGTCGACCGCGTCGAGCGAAAGGCCGTACATCTTAAAGAAACCCATCAGGCGCACATGGATCTCGTCGGCGGTATAGGAGCGGTCGGTGGGCATGCGCCACGACTGCACCAGCTCGTCTCCGTCAAACAGGCCCATGGCCGTCTGCGTGTTTCCCATATCGATAGCGAGCAGCATGTCTACTCCCAGTGTTGGCATAAAAGGACGCGCACCATTGTATACGCGTCGCCGACGGCACTCGGCTGCGATTCGTTTACGGTGATAGGGGCCGAGGGGTTTAAATATGAAGGAATTATGCTCTACGAGATTTTCCTTGTCGTTTACCGAACTCCCGCGTAATATTCTTTCTTGCGCACATGAGGCGCCCAGACATTGCGGGGTGGAGCAGTCTGGTAGCTCGCCGGGCTCATAACCCGGAGGTCGTAGGTTCAAATCCTGCCCCCGCGACCAAGAACTTGCAGCTCGTCGGCCTAGCCGGCGAGCTTTTTTGTTATTCCGGGACCGTATTTTCGGTCCAATTCTCGGCCTCTCAAACAAAATCTCGATCTGTAACATCTAGATCCGATTTGGGCGGCTAGGTGTTACAGATCGAGATATACCGGTGGGCTGGGTCCTGTTTGTCTAAATCTGTAACACGAGGGACAGATTTTGCCGAGTTGTTGTTACAGATTGAGATGTTCGGACGGACGGTTGCCGTTTGTCTTGATCTGTAACAGGTGGAGGCTAAAAGTCGGTCTAGATGTTACAGATTGAGATGTTTGGTCGGACCGAGTTTGTTCGTCTCGATTTGTAACATCTAGGGTCGTTTTTGATCTGCAGGTGTTACAGATCGAGATTTTCCGACGGAACGCTCTCGTTTGTCTCGATCTGTAACAGTAAGACCCGGTTTTGCTGAGTAACTGTTACAGATCGAGACAAACCGGCGGCCGGGCTCATCCCATCCGACGGGCTGCCCTGCCCCATCCACCTGCCGCTGCCCGCTGTCCGCCGATTTCAGTTGTGCCACTGTGCCCCCATGCCATATCCTCTAGACAACTACGCGGCATCATCGCCGCCGCGCCTATAAGAGAGGAATGTCCATGACCGCACCTGCATCCAAGCTGCTCCAGCCCATTACGGTTGGCCCCCTTGAGCTCAAGAACCGTATTATGTTCCCGCCGCTGACCACCGGCTACGAGGAGCGCGACGGTTCAATCGGCGAACGCAGCCTGGCTTTTTACGAGCGCCTGGCCCGTGGCGGCGTGAGCTACATCGTCATCGGTGACGTCGCTCCCGTCATGACCGCAAGCCCCACGCCCAAGCTGGCGAGCGATGCCCAGATCCCCACGTTTAAGGCCCTGGCCGACGTCGTCCACAAGCACGGCGCCAAGGTCGCGCTGCAGCTGTTCCACCCCGAGTACGACGTGCCCGGCGTCGGTCGCATGGTCATGGGCTCCATGGCCGCCGCCAAGGCCGCGCAGGAGGCCAAGGCCGCCGGCGACGAGGAGACCTTTGCCGCCAAGATGGCCGAGTCCAACGAGATCCGCAAGCAGGCATACGCCAAGCTGCACCACGACATGCAACACTTTGTGAACGAGGCGAGTGTTGAGCAGCTCGCCCAGATCAAGGAGGCCATCGCCGCCTCTGCCGCCCGTGCGCAGCAGGCCGGCATCGACGCCATCGAGGTCCACGGCGACCGCCTGGTGGGTTCGCTGTGCTCGGCCATTCTCAACAAGCGCACCGACGAGTACGGCGGCTCGTTCGAGAACCGCGTTCGCTACGCGCTGGAGGTCGTCGCCGCCATTAAGGAGGCCGCGCCGCAGCTGATGGTGGAGTACAAGCTCCCCGTGATCATGGAGAACCCTGACGGCACGCCGCGCGGCAAGGGCGGCCTGCAGCCCAACGAGGCCTGCGAGTTTGCCAAGCTGCTCGAGGTTGCGGGCATCGACATGATCCAGGTCGCACAGGCAAACCACACCGGCAACATGGGCGACACCATTCCGCCCATGGGTGCCATGCCCTACAACTGGACGCTGCCCGTGGCCGAGCGCGTCAAGGCCCTGGTCTCCGTGCCGGTGGCAACCGTCGGCCGCGTGGTTTCGGTCGAGGCCGGCGAGAAGATCCTGGAGGATGGCGCGGCCGACATCATCGCCTATGGCCGCTCGCTCATGTGCGACCCCGATATTGCGCTGAAGGCCGCCACGGGCGAGCCCATCCGCGAGTGTCTCAACTGCAACAAGGGCTGCGTCGACGCGATTCAAAACCGCAAGTACATCTCGTGCGTACTCAATGCCGAAAACGGTGACGAGGCGACCATCGCCATTAAGCCGGGCGAGGGCGACAAGAAGATCGCCGTGGTGGGCGGCGGCATCGCCGGCCTGGAGGCCGCACGCGTGGCGGCCAAGCGCGGCTACGACGTGACCGTCTACGAGGCGAGCGATCATCTGGGCGGCCAGATTGTGCTGGCGGCTGCGCCCCCGCGCAAGGACGAGATCATGCGCTCGGTCGAGTACTACGAGAAGATTTTGCCTGGCCTGGGCGTGAAGGTTGAGCTCAACCATGCCGCTACTGCTGAGGACCTCAACGCTGCCGACGCCGCGATTGTGGCCGTGGGCGCGCACGACGTGGTCATCCCCGTTCCGGGTGCCGACTCGGATAAGGTCGTTTCGAGCTGGGACGTGCTGGCCGGCAAGGTGGAGCTTACGGGTCGCGTCGCCGTCATTGGCGGTGGCCTGGTGGGCACCGAGACTGCCGAGTACCTGCTGCAGCACGGCTGCGAGGTGGCGATCGTGGAGATGCTCGACAAGATTGCCGCGGGCGAGTCCGAGACCATTCTGCCGCTGATTATGAGCGACTTTGCCGAGCACAACGTGGAGCAGCATGTTAAGACCCGTCTGACCGCCATTACCGACGAGGGCGTGGAGGCTGTTCATACCGCTGAGGACGGCGCCGAGGAGCCGGTGAAGATCGCCTGCGATTACGTGGTGATGGCCGTGGGCTCCAAGGCCAACGCGTTTGACCTGGACGGCGTGACGGTGCCCGTGACCTGCGTGGGCGACTGCTCGGGCGAGCGCACCGCCGACATTGCGAGCGCCATTCGCACGGCGTATCACGCGGCCAACGAGCTGTAGTTAACATCGCAGCGGGGCGGGGCGGTAACACGGATCTGCCTCGTCCGACTGCGTCCCATCGGGTGTCAACCGGGGCGGGGTCTGCAAGCGCAGCAGGTTCCGCCCTTTTTGTTTTGCTCCGGTGGATGGCAATGCGCGGTAATCATGAGGAGTGAGGACATCTACTACCTTGCAGGCCGCTCAAAATTATTGGGGGAGGGGTTAATAATTATATCCTCTATACCAAAGGACATAAAGAGATGCCAATTTTGGTGACAAGCGAATGGCGATTAGCTGCGAGTCAGCTACCAGCGTAAATAATCGATAAAGAAATGTCGTAAATTGGTGCCAAATGCCCAGATAACGCCGCGTCTATTTTAATTAACTGTTTTGAGCAAACAGCAAAATGCTACTATCTAACATGCATGTAAGAAAGCAGATTAACGGTTAAGGCTAAGAAGTGGCAGGTATGTCGGAAGCAACTAGGACTCGCACGCATGCGCCTGAGGTTAGGCAGCGCGCCGTCGAGGTCCTCCAAGAGGGGGTCGGTCATCGCGCCCTCGCCGCGGAGCTCGGCATTCCCCAGGCCACGGCTCGTCAGTGGGCCCGCGCGTATGCCGTGGGCGGTGCCGACGCCGTGCTCAACGCGGGCACTCGCCATCATACATATTCGTACGAGGTGAAACTCGCCGTGGTTAAGGACCGCATGGAAAACGGCCTTACGGTTCGCGAGGCTATGATCAAGCACAAGATTCCCAGCGAGTCTTCGGTCAAGGCTTGGTGCCGCCAGTACCGCGACGGCGGCGAGGCGGCGCTGGTCGATAAGCCGCGGGGTCGCAAGCCGCGCGTTAAAAAGCCGGAATAGCGAACGGGATGGTGCGCCCACGAGGCGCATTTTTCTTGCCGCGCCAACTTTTCGAACCGCCGCGAGCCTATTGGGACATTCTTCAACGTGGCCAATAAACCGCACACAGTGGGCCGCGCGCCCGTCGCTGCGGTAAGGAAACGTCACCCTCTACTCCAGTGCGGACAGACTCCTTACCCCGTACGCCTAAAACTCCCCAGTTGGCCGAAAATCTGCCGCCGCTACTCCTCAATTGAGCTATAACGTTAAACAATTGCAGCGTTTTTGCATGGGGGAGTGATGGTATGACGCTACTGTATTTCCTTACCCTGTTTCCGCTGGTACCGGCGCTGGGCATGCTGCTTGCGCGCGGTGACCGTGCCCACGATGCGGTGGGGCTCATAGGTTCCGGCATTATTATGGCGGTGACAGTTGTAGTCGCCGTCATGTTTTTTGGCACGGGGCCGCAGAGCTTTGAGGTTGCCCCCGGCACCTCGCATGTGCTCTCGATCATCAGCTCCGTCATCGACATAATTCTGTGCGCCGTCATCCTGTACAACGCGTTCAAATACAGGAACGCGCTTACCACGGTGCTCGGCGTAGTCCAGCTGGTGGGGTCGCTCGCCTTTGCGACCATGACGCTGCCCGCGGCCGAAGCCGTCACCGCAACGCCGCTCTACCTAGACTACATGAGCGTGATCATGGTGCTCGCCGTCGGCATTGTCGGCAGCCTTATCTGCGTGTATGCCCTGGGCTACATGAAGGACTTCCAGGCCCACGACGAGCACGAGGCCGCGCTGCGCGGGCAGACCGCGCCCGACCGTCGCCCGCAGTTCCTGGCGCTCATGTTCCTGTTCCTCTCGGCCATGTTCGTCATCGTGACGAGCGACAACCTTGAGTGGCTGTTCTGCGGCTGGGAGATCACCACCGTGTGCTCGTTCCTCATGATTGGCTACACGCGCACGCCCGAGGCCATCAAGAACGCCTTCACCCAGATCATCCTCAACATGCTGGGCGGTATCGCGTTTTTGGCCGGACTCATGTACCTGCACGTTAACGGCATGCCGCTGACCATCTCGGGCATGATCG
The DNA here is from genome assembly GCA_902466855.1 of uncultured Collinsella sp. Classification (GTDB taxonomy): domain Bacteria; phylum Actinomycetota; class Coriobacteriia; order Coriobacteriales; family Coriobacteriaceae; genus Collinsella. The sequence goes on from CABQSP010000005.1 coordinate 34,680, forward strand.
AGCTTTCCGGCGCCGGAACCGCGCAATCCGCGCTGCTGGTGATGCCGGTCATCCTGCTGTCGCTCGCCGCGCTCACCAAGGCCGCACAGATGCCGTTCCACACTTGGCTGCTCGGTGCCATGGTTGCCCCCACGCCCACGAGCGCCCTGCTGCATTCGTCCACCATGGTCAAAGCCGGCGTGTTCCTAATGGTCAAGCTGAGCCCGCTCTATGCCATCTATCCCGTGACCGGCTTTATGGTCACGAGTGTGGGTGCCATCACGTTTTTGCTCGCTGCCCTCATGGCCATCTCGCAGAGCAACGCCAAACGCGTGCTCGCGTACTCCACCATTTCCAACTTGGGCCTCATCAGTGCCTGCTTGGGTGTCGGCGCGCCCGAGGCCGTATGGGCGGCCATCTTCCTGATCCTGTTCCATACGGTGGCGAAGTCGCTGCTGTTCCTGTGCGTGGGCACCGCCGAGCATCATATCGGTAGCCGCAATATCGAGGACATGGACGGTATGTTCAGCCGCATGCCGCACCTGACGCGCCTGATGATGCTGGGCATCATGGGCATGTTTGTGGCGCCGTTTGGCATGCTCGTGTCCAAGTGGGGCGCCCTGGTGGCGTTCGCGCAGACCGGCAACGTGCTCATGATCATGGTGCTGGCCTTTGGCTCGGCCGCGACGTTTTACTTCTGGGGCAAGTGGCTTGCCAAGCTTTCGGGCGTCGACCCCACGGCTCAAAACGTTGAGGTCAATGTCCATAAGACCGAATGGATGGCGCTCAACACCATCGCCGCGCTGCTGATTCTGTGCTGTGTGGCGTTCCCGGTTATCTCGAGCGGCCTGGTGTCGCCTTACTTGGCCATGGTGTTTGGCCGCGTGCCGTACGTTATTGGCAAGGACGCCATGTATCTGATGGTGGTTATCGTGGCGTTTATCGCCGTGGTGCTGCTGACGTCGTTCCGCGTGAGCAACAAACCGCACGTAAACGTATATCTTTCGGGCGTGGGAACCGACAATTACCGCCATTTCCGCGGCTCGATGGGACACGAGGTGAAGGCCGAAAAGCGCAATTGGTACTCGGAGGACGCCCTTGGCGAGAAGCGTATTGGCCCCGCGGGTAGCGTCGTGTGCTGCAGCATTATCTTGTTTGCGCTGCTGTGCTGCGGGTGGATTGGGCCCGAGCGGCTTGCCATGAGCGCGCCCTCGGTGCTGCGCGGCAAGTATTTCGAAGGCTCGGGCGTCGTGGGCATATTTATTGGCACCGTGGCGTTTGCCCTGATTGCGCCGCTTGTGGGCGGCCTGATCGACGGCGTTGACCGTAAGCTTTCGGCTCGCATGCAGGGCCGCGTGGGCCCGCGCTTGCTCCAGCCTTTCTACGACGTTGCCAAGCTGCTGCGCAAGGCCCCTGCCAGCGTAAACACCATGGACGACACCTATATGGCGTGCGCGCTCATCTTTACCGTGGTGGGCGGCGGCATCTTTGTGTCGGGCTCCAACACGCTGTTGTGCGCCTTTATGGTGACGCTCGCCGCGATCTTTGTGGTGCTGGCGTCCGCCTCGACGCAAAGCCCGTTTGCCCAGGTCGGCGCCGATCGCGAGCTGCTGCAGGTTATGAGTTACGAGCCCGCCGTTCTGCTGATGAGCGTGGGCCTGTACCTTGCCACCGACAGCTTTGATTCCATCGCCGTGACGGGGCAGTCGGCCCCCATCATCGTGTACAGTGCGCCCATTTTCCTCGCACTGCTCGCGGTGCTTACCATCAAGCTGCGCAAGTCGCCGTTCGATCTTTCGTACTCGCATCACGCGCATCAGGAGATCGTCCAGGGCGTCGCCACCGAGATGAGCGGCGGCACGCTGGCCAAGATGACCCTTATGCACTGGTGCGAGACCGTGCTGTTTTTGATGTGGGTGGGCATGTTCTTTGTCTGGGACAGCCCGGTGAGCTGGCTGGCCGCCCTGGTCGTGATGGCCGCGACGTACTTTGTCGAGGTCCTGATCGATAACACCTTCGCACGCAGCACCTGGCGCAGCTGCTTTAAGCTCGGATGGGGCGTGGCGCTGGTGCTTGGCCTGCTCAACCTTATGCCCATCCTCGTCGACGTGTTTATTTAGGAGGCGGCATCCATGGATCATAAAATGTCGCGCTCGCCGTGGGTTATTCATTACGACGGCTCGAGCTGCAACGGATGCGATATCGAGGTGCTGGCCTCGCTCACGCCGCTGTTCGATGCGGAGCGCTTTGGCGTGGTCAACACCGGCAACCCCAAGCATGCGGATATCTTTTTGGTAACGGGTTCGGTCAATGCCCAGAACCTGCCCGTCGTGCGCCAGATCTACAACCAGATGCTCGAGCCCAAGTGCGTGGTGGCCTGCGGTATCTGCGCGTGTTCGGGCGGCGTATTCCGCGATGCCTATAACGTGATCGGCGGCGTGGACCGCGCGATTCCCGTGGACGTGTACGCGCCCGGATGCGCCATTCGCCCCGAGACCGTGATCGATGCCATCGTGGAGGCGTGCGGCATCCTGGACCAGAAGGAGGCCGTGATGCGCGCCGGCGGCGATCCGCTTACCGTGGGCGGTGCCGCTGCCTGGGACGGTGGCGTTGAGCTGGGCGAGGACGGGTTTGTGGCCGCGGGGGCCGGGGCTGACGGCACTGGCGACGCGCCTGCTGAGACGCCCGCCGCTGCAAAGGAGGCCGAGTAATGCAAAAGGCTATCTATACCACCGTCGGGATCGACGAGCTGTTGCCGCATGTGCAGGCGCTCAAGGGCGTCGGCGCGCGCTTTGTGCAAATGCACGCCGAGCGCAACGTCGACGACGGCACGTATCGCTTGGTCTATACGTTTATCAACGTTCGCGCTGCTCAGGAGCAGATCGCCCAGGACGGCAGTTATGCGATTGAGAACCTGGTGGTTGAGGGAATTGATCGGTACCAGGAGATTCCGTCCGTCAGCTCGTACTATCCGGCGGTATTCCCGTTTGAAAACGAAGCGCACGATCTATTTGGTCTTGCCATCACCGACATGCAGATCGACTTTAAGGGCTTTTTCTACCAGGTTTCGACTGCCGAGCCCATGAGCGTTATCACGCCCGAGGTGAAGGCCTCGCGCGAGAAGGCCATGAAGGTCCGTGCCGCCGCCGAGGCCAAGGCGCGCAAGGCCGCTGCCGAGAAGGCTGCCGCGGCTGCGGCTGCTGCAGGGGAGAGCACTGCGAGCGCCGGCGATGCCGCGGGCGCCGCTGCTCAGCCCGCTGCGGCTGCCGGCTCCGATGCTCAGCATGATGAGGCTGCTGCGAAGGCCGCGCTCAAGGCCGCCGAGATGGAGGCAAAGCTCGCCGCCATGGATCCCGAGAAGGCGGCCAAGGTCCGCGCGGCGCTTGCCGCCAAGGCCGCCCGCGACAAGCAGAAAAAGGAGGCGTAAGGTCCATGGCACATCGCTCCGTTATTCCGTTTGGCCCGCAGCACCCGGTGCTGCCCGAGCCGCTTCATCTGGACCTGGTGATCGAGGACGACCGCGTTATCGAGGCAATTCCGCAGATCGGCTTTGTGCACCGCGGACTCGAGAAGCTCACCGAAAAGCGCGACATGCATCAGTTTGGCTACATCGCCGAACGCATCTGCGGCATCTGCGCCGTGGGCCACAGCTACGGCTATGCCACAGCCTGCGAGCGCATGCTCGACATCGAGGTGCCCGGCCGCGTGCAGTATATCCGTACTATTTTACACGAGCTTTCGCGCATTCACTCGCACCTGCTGTGGCTGGGCCTGCTCGCCGATGCCTTTGGCTTCGAGGCGCTGTTCTATCGGTCGTGGACCCTGCGCGAGCAGATTCTCAAGATCTTTGAGAGTACTTGCGGCGGGCGCGTGATTCTGTCGATTAACGAGATCGGCGGCCTTAAGCACGACATTGAGGACTCCGAGCTGGCGGGTATTGTTCAGACGCTCGATACCATGCGTCCCGACTACGAGGCCCTGGTGCATACGTTTTTGGACGACGACAGCTGCGGCGAGCGCTTGCATGGCGTGGGTGTGATCAGCAAGAAGGATGCGCTGGAGCTTTCGATGGTCGGCCCGTTCGGTCGCGCTTCGGGCGTGGATTACGATGTGCGCATGTTTGGCGACGGCGCCTATGCGGATTTGGCCGCGTTTGAGCCCATCGTTGCTACCGATGGTGATTGCTATGCCCGCTGCCAGGTGCGTTGCGCCGAGGTCACGCAGGCCATGGACATCATTAAGGAGCTTGTGGGCAAGATTCCGCATGACGGCATCGGTGGGCGCACCAAGCTCACACCGGCCGACGGCGCGCGTGGCGAGGTTGTGATTGAGCAGCCGCGTGGCGAGGCGTATTACTATGTGCGCGGCAACGGCACCAAGAACCTGGATCGCTTCCGCGTGCGCACGCCGACGTCGCAGAACCTGGCGGGTCTGACACATGCGCTGCAGGGCGTGCTCCTTGCCAACGTGCCCATGATTATCCTGACCATCGACCCCTGCATTAGCTGCACGGAAAGGTAGGCACGGCATGAGTTTGCTGACATTTGCCAAGACGGCCTTGGGTTCCATGGTCAAACAGCCGGTCACGGTGTGCTATCCGCAGGAGAAGCTGGCGGCGCCCGAGCGCTTGCGCGGGCACATCGTCAACGACATGGACGTGTGCATTTGCTGCGGCATGTGTGCGCGCCTCTGCCCGGCGGGTGCGCTCGCGGTCGATCGCAAGGGCGGAACGTGGTCGATCGACCCGTACGCCTGCGTGGTGTGCGGTGAGTGCATCGAGAGCTGCCCCAAGCACTGCCTGACTATGGACACCGCCCGTACTCCAGTCGCAGCGGACAAGACTCCCACGGTAGAAACCAAACCGGAGTAGCTCTGGAATGGGGCTGGTATAGCGCTGGAATGGGGGCCGGCGGGGCAAAAATGCCCCGCCGCGCGGTTGGGCCGCCGCGAACAAAACCATGCCGGTATACGGGGCTGGATTGCGAATCCCCAACCATATCGAAAATCACGAAAATAAAACCGCAGGTAGATTGCTTGCTGTTTTTCAAAAATAGAGGGCATGGATGAGGGCTCCGACTTTTGCCCCGTAATCCGGCATAGTTTTGAAATGACACCATATTGGTACCAGCCCCGGATCCCCCGGGGATGGAGGAAAACGGACTATTTTGGCCTTGCGAGGGCGCCCGCGCGACCCGCCCGCCACGAAATGGGCCTATCTACTACGTTTAAGCTACTGCCCTCAACCATGGCGAAAAATGCAAAAATAAAACCGCAGGTAAAACGCCTGCTGTGTTTCATGAAACGCGGCTATGGTCGGGGGCACCGGGTTAAACGTAGTAAATGGTCCGGTTTCGTGGTGGAGGCTATCTCCTAATCCTCTCCAGATGGAAGAAAATGGGCAATTTTAGCCCGCTCATCTTGAGTCGCACCCGTTTTCCTGCGAAAACTCTCGTGTCTCAACTTTGGTGAGACATTTGTCTCACGTTCAAAATCGAATCTGGAACGTGTGTCACCTGCCCAAATTGTGTCTCATTCCGTTACTATAGGCTGATGCAAGGTCTGAGACCGCGAGAAGGGAGACACGATGGGTAAGTACACGAGGGGTCTCTTGGCGGTGATACTGGCCGTGGTGCTGGTGTTGCCGGCTGCAGCATTTGCCATGCTGCCCGAGGCCAACGCCAGGTCCAGCACCGGAATGGACGGACCGACGGCGACAAAGATAGTCGATCCTGACACCACTAGCCGTTGGCAATACTGGGCGTCGGGCGGCGAGCAGGACCAGACGACACGTTATGTGGGCCGGATTTGGACGGACAAGACGGTCGAGCCCGCGCAGGACGAAAAGTCCGACTTTGTGACGACGCTTTCCACGATCTCTTCGACTTCTGATACAACGTCGCTGGTTACTAAGCCGCTCGATATCGTGATGGTGCTGGACGCCTCCGGGTCGATGGGTGATGACATGGGTGGCAGCGATTCGACCAAACGCATCGACGCACTCAAGGCAGCTGCCAGTTCCTTTATCGACACCATCGCCGAACAGAACGCAAAGATCAAAGATGATTCCAAACAGCATCAGGTTTCGATTGTCAAGTTTGCCGGTACAAAGAGCTACGATATCGGTAACGGTACGTATAGCCGGAACAAATATAACTATTCGCAGGTTATGAAGGGCTTGACGCCGTGTGTCGGTAGCGATGCGACGGAACTTAAGAATACGGTCGGCCACATCGAGCCCGCCGGCGCTACGCAGGCTGATTACGGCCTTGAGCTTGCTCGCGACATGTCGGGCCGCACGGATGCCCAGAAGGTCGTCGTGTTCTTTACCGACGGCTCTCCTACAAGTTCTAATGGTTTTGAGTCCGATGTCGCTAATGATGCCGTTAATGCCGCCAAGACCATGAAAGATAAAGGCGCCACCATCTACACCATCGGCATCTTTAGCGGTGCGAACCCGGATCAGGCCATTAGCAAGGCAAGCAAAGAAAACAAGTTCATGCACGCCGTGTCGAACAACTATCCAAACGCCACGTCCTACACAACCAATAAGCTTGGTAAGCGCACCGAGAATTCCGATTTCTACAAGGCTGCGTCGAATGCCGATGAGCTCAAGAAGGTGTTTGATGATATCTCGAGCTCTATCACCTCGGGCAAGGGTTCTCCCACTCAGATCGAGGATGGTTACGACGAGAGCAAGTCCGGCTACATCACCTTTAGTGATGAGCTGGGCGACTTTATGCAGGTCGATACGTTTGTCAGCGCTCAGATTAATGGCGCCCCCTTTGATGAAGTGACCAAGACAACCAAGGGCAATACGGACACGTACGAGTTTTCGGGCGTGGCCAAGGACCTGGTCATCACCGTCGAGCGCTCTACCAATGCGCAGCAGGGCGATATCGTGACGGTCAAGATTCCCGCATCGCTGATTCCGCTGATCCGCTATCACGTGGACATGGAAAACGGGATCTTTGAGCGCACGTCGCTCAATGACATCAAGCCTATTCAGATTAAATACACCTCGAGCGTCAAGGACGCCGCGCGTAACAACCTGTTTACGCCCGATGACGGACTCAAGAAGTATATCGAGAAACATAAGGGTGCCGACAACCAGACGGTCTACTTCCTGGCCAACAAGTGGTCGGGCGGCGAGCTGGGCGATGTTGTCGCCGAGTTTGAGCCCGCCGATACCAACAGCTACTATTACTTCCAAAAAATCACGCCTATCTACACGGACAAGGAATGCACCCAGCGCGCGACGGTAAAGCCGCAGGGCAACGACGTCTATTACTACAAGGACGAGTTTGTGGCGATGGGCGAAGACCTTAAGCCGAAGAACGACTATGCCGTTGTGATGTTTGAAGGGCACGAGATCGCCAACTACGACGGCGCTCTGGTCAAAGAGGACGGCTACTGGTCCTTTAACAAGGGAACCGCGCGCTTGGCCTATATCGACCAGCTGCATACCACCAAGGACGATGTGGAGGCGAACGGCAACAAGACCGAGACCGCGCGCGACGTGCTTAACCCCAGGTGGAATGACCTTTCCTCCGTTGCGACTTCCACGCACGTGCATTCGCACCTGGGCAACAACGGCAAGATTATCTTTAGCCTTGCAACCAAGCCGACAACGGTGGCGACTGCCGACTTTGGCCTGACCAAGGTACTCGAGGGCCGCAAGTGGGCGGATACGGATGCGTTTGAGTTTGAGCTCTCCGCGACGTCCGACAACAATGCCCCGATGCCCGACCCCGCGACCGTAACTGTGACCAATGCCGATCTCGACAAGGGCAAGGCAGCCATTAACTTTGGCAAGATTACTTATGCCGAGCCGGGCAAGTACACCTATGAGGTCCGCGAGGTCAAGGGCGACGCCGGTGGCATTACCTACAGCAAGAACGTTGCCACGTTCAAGGTGACTGTGACGGTTAACGCCAAGGGCGAGCTTAAGGCCGACGTTGAAAAGACCTCGGGTGAGACTAAGTTCACGAACACCTATAGCGCCAAGACGGAAACCCCGCTGACTCTTGAGGCTACCAAGACGCTCACGGGGCGCCTGATGGCCGACGGTGAATTCAAGTTTACGTTGAGCTACGCGGGGCACGACGAGGTCCTGCTGAACGCAACCAACAAGAGTGGCAAGGTTGAGTTCGGTCCGCTGACGTACACGACCAAGTCGCTCGTCAAGCTTGTCGAGGAAGACAAGGCGTCGTTTGACGCCAGCGCAGATAAGCCCACGTGGACTATTCATTACATTGCTGCCGAGCAGACCGGCGAGCTGCCTGCGGGCGTGAGCGCTACCACGGCGGCAATTGACGCATATGTGACCGTTGCCGACAACGGCGATGGCACCCTGACGGCGACGGCTGTCTACGGCGACGCCGGCAACGAGTTTGTGAACGCCTACACTGCCGCATCTGTCGAGGCATCGCTTGCGGGCAAGAAGAATCTGCAGGTTCCTGATGGCCTGACCCCGGCTGACATTGCCGGCAAGTTCACCTTTACCGTGACCGGTGAAGAGGGCGCACCCATGCCCGCGAACGCGAGCGTGACCAATGATGCCAAGGGCAAGGTCGACTTTGGCAAGATTACCTTTACGCTCGACGACCTCAACAAGGCTCTGGGCGAGAAGCCCGAGAAGCGCGAGCACACCTTTACCTACACCGTGACCGAGTCCGGTAAGGTTGCTGGCGTGACCAACGACGCCAAGCTGTCGCGCGAGGTTTCCTTCACCGTGACCGATGACGGCAAGGGCAATCTGAGGGTGTCCCGCAAGTCGGATGGCAGCGCAGCCTTTACGTTCATCAATACCTATAGCGTGACGCCCAAGGATTCCAGCGTCACCGACAAGATCAAGGCGACCAAGTACCTGACCGGGCGCGACATGGCTGAGGGCGAATTCTCCTTCGAGCTCGTCGAGGGCGAGGGCAAGGACGCCAAGGTCGTTGCCACCGGCAAGAACGCCGCCGATGGCAAGATCACGATGAGTCCCATCGAGTACACCAAGGCCGGAACGCACACCTACACGCTGCGCGAGGTCAAGGGCAACATCGGTGGTATCACCTACGATGCCGCGACCTACACCATCGAGACTGTCGTCAAGGACAACGGCGACGGCACGCTCGGTGTAGAGCACAAGCTGAAGGACGTCGACGAGGCGAAGTTCACCAACTCCTACAAGCCTGGCTCCAAGGACTCCAGCGTCACCGACCAGATCACCGTGACCAAGTCCTTGGACGGCCGTGACCTCAAGGCCGGAGAGTTCCGCTTCGAGCTCGTCGAGGGCAATAACGTAGTTGCCACCGGCACCAACAATGCTGACGACAAGATCGTGATGGATCCCGTCACCTACACCGCTGCCGGCGAGCACATCTACACGCTGCGCGAGACCAAGGCCGGTGCCACCGAGAACGGCATCACCTACAGCACCGCCGAGTACACCATCGTGACCACCGTCACGGACAACGGCGACGGCACCCTCAGCGTGGAGCATAAGCTGCAGAACGCCGAGAAGGCGACCTTCGAGAACACCTACACGGTGATCCCCAAGAGCTCCAGCGTCACCGACCAGATCACCGCGACCAAGGTTCTGACCGGCCGCGACCTCAAGGAAGGCGAGTTCTCCTTCGAGCTCGTCGAGGGCGAGGACGCCAAGGTCGTCGCCACCGGCACCAATGCCGCCGACGGCAAGATCACGATGAGCGAGATCACCTACACCGAGGCCGGCAAGCATACCTACACGCTGCGCGAGGTCCCGGGCGACGCCGGCAACGGCATCACCTACGACGGTAAGACCTATACCATCGAGACCACCATCACCGACAACGGCGACGGCACGCTCAAGGCCGAGCATGTCCTGAAGGGCGCCGACGAGGCGAAGTTCAACAACGGCTACAAGCCGAATCCTGACGAGTTCAGCGTCACCGACGAGATCAAGGCGACCAAGTACCTGACCGGGCGCGACATGGCTGAGGGCGAATTCTCCTTCGAGCTCGTCGAGGGCGAGGGCAAGGACGCCAAGGTTATCGCCACCGGCAAGAACGCCGCCGATGGCAAGATCACGATGAGCCCCATCGAGTACACCAAGGCCGGCAAGCACAAATACACGCTGCGCGAGGTCAAGGGCAACGCCGGCGGCATCACCTACAGCGATGCCAAGTACACCATCGAGACCACCATCACCGACAACGGTGACGGTACGCTCAGTGCCACACATGTTCTGAAGGACGTCAAGGTTGCCGAGTTCAAGAACTCCTACAACGTGACCCCCAAGAGCTCCAGCGTCACCGACCTGATCACCGCGGACAAGGTCCTGGACGGGCGCGACCTCAAGGCTGGCGATTTCCGTTTCGAGCTCGTCGAGGGCAATAACGTGGTCGCCACCGGTACCAACAATGCCGACGGCAAGATCGTAATGGATCCCGTCACCTACACTGCGGCTGGCGAGCACACCTACATACTGCGCGAGACCAAGGCCGACACCACCGAAAACGGCATTACTTACAGCACCGCTGAGTACACTATTGTGACCACCGTCAAGGATAACAACGATGGTACCCTCAGCGTGGAGCACAAGCTGCAGAATGTTGACAAGGCGACCTTCGAGAACGCCTACACCGTAACCCCCAAGAGCTTCAGTGTTACTGATCAGATCACGGCGACCAAGGTCCTGACCGGGCGCGATCTCAAGGAAGGCGAGTTCTCCTTCGAGCTCGTCGAGGGCAACGATGTTGTCGCCACCGGCAAGAATGACGACCGCGGCAAGATCAAGATGAGCCCCATCGAGTACACCGCTGCCGGCAAGCATACCTACACGCTGCGCGAGGTCCCGGGCGACGCCAACAACGGCATCACCTACGACGGCAAGACCTACACCATTGAGACGACCATCACCGACAAGGGCGACGGCACGCTCGAGGCGAAGCATGTCCTGAATGGAGCCGACGAGGCGAAGTTCAACAACAGCTACAAGCCGAATCCTGACGAGTTCAGCGTCACCGACCAGATCACCGCGAATAAGGTCCTGACCGGACGCGAGCTTGCTGCCGGCGAGTTCTCCTTCGAGCTCGTCGAGGGCGAGGGCAAGGACGCCAAGGTCGTCGCCACCGGCACCAACAATGCCGAAGGCAAGATCACGATGAACGCCGTGAAGTACGACAAGCCCGGCAAGCACACCTACACGCTGCGCGAGGCCAAGGGCAACGCCGGCGGTATCACCTACAGCGATGCCAAGTTCACCATCGAGACCACCATCACCGATAACGGCGACGGCACTCTCAAGGCCGAGCATGTCCTGAAGGGCACCGAGCCCGCCGAGTTCAAGAACACCTACAGCGTGACCCCGCTCGACGCAGAGCTCGACCTTGACCTGAGCAAGGCCATCGACGGTCGCGACTGGACGGACTCCGACAAGTTCAGCTTTACCATCACCGCTCCCGAGGGCACCCCGCTGCCCGAGCCTGCAACCGTAACTGTGAGCAAGAAGGACGCGAAGGACGGCATCGCCGCCATCAAGTTCGGCAAGATTCACTACACGGCTGCCGGAACCTACAAGTACGAGATCCGCGAGAACGCGGGCAGCGCGGCCGGCATGACGTATGACGGACATGTCGCGACCGCCGAAGTGACCGTGACTGATAACGGCAAGGGCGTCCTGACCGCCAACGTCACCAAGAAGGAAAGCGGCCGCTTCACCAACACGTACCGCTCTGAGCTCGATTACGCCGCGGCCGGCGGCCTTAAGCTCAGCAAGACCCTCTCCGGACGTCCCATGACCGAGGGTCAGTTCACCTTTACCGTGACGCCCGCCGACGAGGCTTCGGCCATCGCGCTCGGCCTGCACGAGGGCGCCAACGTGTACAAGTCCCCTGCAACGGCAGAGGCAACGGTTGGTCTGATCGACATCCTGGCCGGCCATGAGGTCAAGTTTACGCAGGCTGCCGCGGGTAAGACCTTTACATACACCGTTGCCGAGAAGAACGATGGCCTGCCCGGCTACACCTATGACGACGCTGTCCGCACCGTGACGATCGCTATCGCCGACGATGGCGCCGGCACGCTCACTGCCACCACGACCGTTACTGGCAACCCCGATAAGGGAACGCTGGTAACCGAGTACAAGACTGGTACCGCTACGGTCGAGAGCGCCGTGGTCCCGTTCGTCAACAGCTATAGCGCCACGACCGATGCACCTGGTGGTGCCGTTGCTCAGGTCGTTGCCACCAAGACCCTGACCGGTCGTCCGCTGGCCGATGGCGAGTTCTACTTTGGCATCGCCTATGCGGGCGAGAAGGAAGCCATCGAGGGTACGTGCGTTACCAACGTTAACGGCCAGGTGAGCTTTGGCGCTCTGCATTACACGACCGAGATGCTCGCCGATCTGGTAAACGCCAAGCGCGCCATTCGTACCGACACGGATGCCAAGCTTGCATGGACTATCGGTTACACCGCCTTTGAGTTCACGCCGCAGCTCGCGGCTAAGGGCATCACGGCCGCAACGCCGAGCTTTAGCTTTAAGGTCATCGTCGTCGACAACGGTGACGGGACCCTGACGGCGACGCCCGCCTACGACGGCATTCAGCCCTTGTTCGAGAACGTCTACGGCGCCGATGCCGTTGACGCTGCGCTCGCCGGCACCAAGAAGCTCCAGGCAGCCGAGGGCCTGACCCCGGCCGACATCGCGGGCAAGTTCACCTTCACCGTGACTGCCGACGAGGCTGGTGCCCCGATGCCCGAGCACACAACCGTGACCAACGACGCGGCCGGCAACGTGGACTTTGGCAAGATCCACTTTACGCTCGACGATCTCAACCGCGCCCTGGGCGTGACGGACGATGCGACCGATAAGGCCGAGGCAGACGAAGCTGACGAGGCCGAGGCTGAAGAGGCAGAGGATGAAGAGGCCGACGCCGACGCTGATGCCAACGCCGACGAGCCCAGCGACGAGTCCGAGCCCGCAGCCCCCACCGCCCCGCGCTCGCGCACCTTTACCTACACGGTGACCGAGTCCGGTAGCGCCCCTGGCGTGACCAACGACGCCAGCGCCACGCGCAAGGTTTCCTACACCGTGACTGACGACGGCGCCGGACACCTGAGGGTCGTGCGCAACGGCGACGACGGTGCGGCCTTCACATTCACCAACACCTACAGCGTGACGCCCACCGATTCTTCCGTGACCGATCAGGTCAAGACCGTCAAGCGTCTGACCGGCCGCGACCTTGCGGCTGGCGAGTTCACGTTTGAGCTGCTCGAGGACGGCGTGACTGTCGCTAGTGGCACCAACGACGCCAACGGTGACGTTACGCTGAGCCCGATCCGCTACGAGGCGCCCGGTACGCACACGTACACGCTGCGCGAGGCTTGCCCCAACGCGCTCGGCCTGTACAAGGGCGTCACCTATGACGGCACGACCTACACCGTCGTGACCACCGTCTCCGACAACGGCGACGGCACGCTGACCGCGACGCACGAGCTCGAGGGAACTACCGAGTCGGCTGGCTTTACCAACAAGTATCACGCCATGCCCACGCAGGCTTCCATCGGCGCTATCAAGGTGCTCGAGGGACGCGAGCTCAAGAAGGACGAGTTTAGCTTTAAGCTCGTTGGCGAGGACGTCGAGTCCACCGTCACCAACGATGCCGACGGCAAGGTCAACTTCGACAAGTTCGAGTACGACGAGCCCGGTACGTACGTCTACACCATCAGCGAGATCAAGGGCGACGAGGCCGGTATGACCTACGACAAGTCCGTCTTTACCGCGACCGTCAACGTGGCCGATGACGGCGAGGGTAACCTCAAGGCGAATGTCGCCTTTGCCAAGGGCGACAAGAGCGTCGAGGGTATCGTGTTCAACAACACGTACAAGAAGCCCGAGACGCCCGTGCCGACGCCCGACCCCGGCACGCCCAAGACCGTGACGAACATCGTCAAGACGGTCAAGGGTTTCCTGCCCACCACGGGTGACCAGCAGGCTGCCGCACTGCTCATGGCATTCGTCATCGCCATGGCCGGCGTCGGAGCTCTGGTCTGGGGCATCCGTAAGCGCTAGACGCGCTGACAGCGCCCGGGGCCAAAAGGCCCCGGGCGGCTGGCGGGGAGCCAGAACACAGCCCCCACCCCCACCCCCAGCCGCCACGGAGCCAGAACATAGCCCCACCCCCAGCCCCAGCCGCCACGGAGGTATCTCCCTCCTCCGTGGCGGCGCTTTTGTGCGTAGGGGGGAGGACCGCCACGAAAGCGGCCCATCTACTACGTTTAGCCCCTTACCCCCAACCATGCCAAAAAAACGCGAAAACAAAACCGCAGGTAGAACGCCTGCGGTTTTGTTCAAAACGAAGGTATGGTCAGGGGTATCGAGTCAAACGTAGTAGATGGGCCGATTTCG
>CABQSP010000006.1:0-46578 GCA_902466855.1 uncultured Collinsella sp.
TGACTATTCGTCACAAATCATTCAGCGTATCGCCGGGGTTCCAGTAATACTCGATATATCTGGATGCACTCATTCCCCTTTTTGAAGGTCCCAAAAAGACTGCCCGTGTGGGTTTGGCTAGGTTTGGGTGCTGTCCGTGCCGTGGGGTAAAATCGTTCAGTCAGAACACGAACCCGCATCGGAGCTCATCACATGGCATTCGTCCATCTGCACAATCACACTGTTTTCTCCATGCTCGACGGCGCAACCCGTATCCAGGATATGGTCAATCGCGCTGTTGAGCTTGGCATGCCCGCCGTGGCCATTACCGACCACGGCTACATGTACGGCGTGCCCGACCTGGCGCTGGCCTGCGACGCCGTCAACCATAACACGCCCGAGTACAAAACGTGGAGTCACGATAAGGCCTTCTTGGAAAAGGATCGCCGCGACGAGCTGGTGGAGCCCGATCCCGAGGAAAACCCGCGCGAGCATGCCCAGTATGTGAAGGACATGGCCATGTGGGACGAGAAGGGCAACATCGACGAGCTCAAGCCGCCCCTGGTCATCAAACCCATCTTTGGCTGCGAGGTCTACTTTACGCCGGACGAGACCCTTGCCCGCGACCACAAGCCCGAGCTCTACCACATGATCCTTCTGGCAAAGGATCAGGAGGGCTACGTCAACCTGATGCAGACGGTTTCCGAGGCCGCCGTGCAGGGCTTTTACTACAAGCCGCGCGTGACGCTCGACAACCTGCGCCGCCATGCCAAGGGCATGATCTGCACGAGCGCCTGCATCGCCGGCATCATCCCCAAATACATCGACCGTGGTGACATGGAGGGCGCCATCAAATGGGCCGAGACCTTCCGTGACACCTTCGACTCCGGCGACTTCTACATTGAGATCCAGGAACACGGCATTACCACCGACAACGGCCTGACAGACGAGCAGATGGACCGCACGCTCATCGATATCGCCAAGCAGGTGGGCGTCAAGGTCATCGCCACCAACGACTTCCACTACCTGCGCCGCGAGGACGCGCCCGTGCAGGACGTCATCATGTGTATTGGCATGAACGCCAAGGTCGATGACCCCAACCGCATGCGCATGACCGGCTCGGAGTTTTACATGAAGACCGAGGAGGAGATGCGGGCGATGTTCCCGTATTGCCCCGAGGCCTGCGACAACACGCTCGAGATCGCCGACAAGTGCTACGTTGAGCTGGACTGGGACTCTATCATCCTGCCGCGCTTTCCGTTGCTCGATCCCGGCGAGACGCACGAGAGCCAGTTCCGCCGCGAGTGCGAGAAGGGCCTGCGCCAGCACTATGGCGACGACTGGGCCACGCGCGAGATCGGTGGCGTCAACATCAAAGAGCGCTTTGAGTACGAATACAAGGTCATCTGTGACAAGGGCTTTGCCGCCTACTTCCTCATCGTTGCCGAGTACGTGCAATGGGCTAAGGACAACGGCATCGGCGTCGGCCCCGGCCGTGGCTCGGCCGCCGGCGCTATCGTCGCCTACGCCATGAACATCACCGCGTTCGACCCGCTCGAGAACGGCCTGATGTTCGAGAGGTTCCTGTCCCCGCAGCGTACCGAGATGCCCGATATCGATATGGACTTCGACGATGAGCGGCGCCTCGAGGTCGTGGAGCACGTTCGCCAGCTCTACGGCCCCGAGAAGGTTACCCACGTCATCACCTACTCGACCATTAAGGCCAAGCAGGCCATCAACGACGCCGCGCGCGTCCTGGACTACCCGGTCTACATGGGCCAGCGCCTGTCCAAGATGGTCTCGAGCGACCCCAAGGTCAAGCTCAAGCAGGTGCTCGAAAAGCAACCCGGCAAAGAGGATCTGTTTAACCCCGACTTTGCCGAGGCCTATAAAAAGGACGACGACGCCCGCCGCATCATCGACACGGCGCTCTCGATCGAGGGCCTTACCCGTGGCGAGGGCGTGCACGCGTGCGCCGTTCTGATTTGCCGCGACCCCGTCAACGAGCACGTGCCCACCAAGCTCGATACCAAGGGCGGCGTCGAGATTACCCAGTACGAGGGCCATACCGTTGCCGACATGGGCCTGCTCAAGATGGACTTCCTGGGTCTGCGTACGCTGACGGTTATCTCCAAGGCCAAGGCCAACATCAAAAAGAACTTCGGCATCGACATCAAAGAGGAAGAGATTCCCTTTGACGACCCCGAGATCTTTAAGCTCATGGGCTCCGGCCACACCGCCGGCGTCTTCCAGGTCGAGTCCGCCGGCATGACGGCCACGATCAAGAACATGAAGCCCACCGAGTACAAGCACGTCGTGGCATTGATCGCTCTGTACCGCCCGGGACCGCTGGGCGCCGGCATGGTTTCGTCCTATATCAACCGTATGAACGGCAAGGAACCGGCTGTCTCCTACGACGACCGTCTGGACGACATCCTGGGCGAAACCTACGGCACCATGGTCTATCAGGAGCAGGTTATGCTCATCTCCGTCGAGATGTGCGGCTTCTCCAAGGGCGAATCGGACTCGCGTATCCGTAAGCCCGTGGCTAAGAAAAAGATCAAGCTGCTCACGTCGACGGTGCTCCACTGGGAGGATGGCTCGGACGAGACCACCTACGACCACTGGATGAACGGCGCTA
Organism: uncultured Collinsella sp.; assembly: GCA_902466855.1. GTDB lineage: Bacteria > Actinomycetota > Coriobacteriia > Coriobacteriales > Coriobacteriaceae > Collinsella. The sequence continues at coordinate 2,621 of CABQSP010000006.1, forward strand.
TCAAGAACAACTACACGCGCGAGGTCGCCCAGAAGATTTGGGACGATGTTCTTGAGTTCGCGTCCTACGCCTTTAACAAGTCGCACTCCGCCGGCTACGCCATCCTGGTTATGCAGACGGCGTGGCTCAAGGCGCACTATCCGCACGAGTACATGGCGGCCGTTCTGACGTCCTATACGGGTAAGACCGACAAGATCGTGCACTACGTCTCGGCATGCCGTCACGACGGCATCCCCGTGCTTTCGCCAGATGTCAACGAGTCCGGTACCGAGTTCACGGCTACCAAGGAGGGCGTGCGCTTTGGTCTGGCCGGCATCCGCGGCGTGGGCACCGGCGTGGCGCAGGCGATTATCGCCGAGCGCGAGGCGGGCGGTCCGTTTAAGACGCTGCACGACTTTGTCGAGCGCGTGGACTCCAGCCAGGCAAACCGCCGCGTGATCGAATCGCTCATCAAGGCAGGCGCCTTCGACTCCACGGGGTATCCGCGTCGCCAGATGATGCACTTTGTGGACAAGAACAACCCCGAGAACATCATCGATGCCGCAGTAAAGCGCCAGAAGGATCGCGCGAGCGGCCAGACGTCGTTCTTCGATATGTTTGGCGACGTTGAGGGCTCGGGCTTTGAGGTGAGCGTGCCCGATCCGGATGGCCAGGAGTGGGACCGCCACCTTAAGCTGAGCCAGGAGAAAGAGGTTCTGGGCATCTATGTCTCGGACCACCCGCTGCGTCCGTTTGAGTATGCACTAGCCAAGGCGCGCGACTTTTCGTTCTCGCAGATCGACACCGGCTATGAGGTGCAAAACCCCACGGGTGGCACCATCAACCAGGAGATTCCCGAGGGTAAGGCGCTGTGGTGGGCCGGCATGGTCTCGAGCGTGTCCAAGCGCGTGACCAAAAACGGCGACCCCATGGGCATCGTGCAGCTCGAAGACATGGAAGGCGAGGCCACGGTCGTGGTATTCCCCAAGACCTACAAGGAGGCCGAGGGGTACCTGTACGGCGAGGTCGATCCCGAGACCGGCGCGCAGCTGTCCGATGCGTTTGTGCGCATTAAGGGCAAACTCGAGCGCTCGGACCGCGGCGACCAGATCATCGCGCAGGAGATCGTGCCGCTGGAGCTCAACGAGGAGAACAACAAGCCCAAGGTGTTTGAGGTCATGGTGCCCAACAGCCGCTTTAGCCAGGGCAATATGGCGCGTCTTGCCACGGTGCTTACCGCCAACCCGGGCGGCGACCGCGTGGAGATCTTTATCGAGCAGGTGGACGGGCGTGTGCTGCGTGCCGAGGTGCCGGCCAAGGTCAACGCACGCTCGATTCCGCTGTTGGCAGAGGCAAAGGCCATCGTCGGCAACCAAGGCCGCGTGACGGTGATCTAGGGACGGCGTTGCTGGTCCGCGCGAGATTGGAGGAAGTGATGGCGCAGGGGACGTTTGTGCAGGCGCTTCGCAAAGAGGCGGCGTTGAGCGGCACCTTTATGAAGGGGCGTTCGCTCATGCTCAACGGCGCCGTGCTGTCGATCGAGGACAGCGGCTCGCGCTTCTCCAAAAACGTGACGGTTGAGGGCTCGGTGCGCGGTTCGCGCGGCGACCTGTACAAGACGCACGTGGCGCTCGATATGGACGAGCACGAGGTTATTGACTACGACTGCGATTGCCCCGCTGCCTTCCGCTATTCCGGCATGTGCAAGCACGCCATCGCCACGGCGTTGGCGTATCTGGATGCCAGTGGCGCCGAGCCTGTCGAGGGCCTGCGTACGCCGGTCCGCACGTTTACGGCACCGCCCGCACAATCCAAACAGTCCGCACGCCCCGCGCCTAGCGCATCTTCGGTCAACCCCAACTTTCCCTTCCCTGCGCCCGTCCCCACGAGCCCGAGCCTTGTGGCGGCGCTTTCCGATCTTTCGGACGCGCGCATGGACGAGCTCGCGGCCATGCGTCGCAAGCTCGCCGGCACCATTGACCCCGATGCGCCCAAAGCGGTGCTGGAGTCCTCGCTGGTGCCGTACTACAATCCGCTGTTTGCCGATCGCTTTAACTGGGCGCTCGAGTTTCGCATTCGCTGCGGTTCGGTGTCCTACGTGGTTAAGGATATCGACGGCATGGCCGATGCCTATGTGCGTGGTGGTACGTTCTCCTATGGCAAGAAGCTTGCGTTTGCCCATGTACCCGAGGCTTTCGATGACGTGTCGACAAAGCTGCTCGACTTTGTCGCAATGACGGTCGCCTACCTGAGCGACATCACGAGTTCGCGCTCGGCATCGTATGACTTTGCTCGCAGCGGCTTTGTTGCCGAGCGTCAGTTGCCGGTATCCGAGTATTCCATCGTGTCCGTGCTGGACCTGCTGCGCGGCAGGACCATGTCCTTTGAGCCTGCTTGGTCGCGGGGGACGACGACGCATCGCTCCTACGAGGTGGCGGTCGAGCCGTCGCCGCAGGGGGAGGGCGAAGTCCCGGCTAAGCGCCCGCCGCTCCTTGCCGCCAAGATTGCACCGGCGGCGGGAGGCAGCTACGACTTGCGCCTGCCGGCCGATACGTACTGCTTTGTCGCAGGTGACGCAGCCTATCTGGTCGATACGCGCCGCGCGCGCCGTACCGACGCGGCGTTTGCCCAACATGCGGCGCCGTTCCTATCGCACTTGTTGCCCTGCCGCACGCCGGTCCATATCGCTGCCGACCAGGTGGGTGAGTTCTGCCGCATGGCGCTGCCCATCTTGCGCGACTACACCGACCTGACCGCTCCCGCCGTACTTGACGCCGTGGCGCCCGAGCCGAGTTTTGCCATGGCGATTGGCGTCGACGATGGTCTTGTGACCTGCAAGATTACGGTGGCCTACGGCGATTGGTCGGCAGATCTCTTTAGTCTTGGTGCTCCGGGCAGTCCTTTCGAAGAGCAACGCCCCGGCGTTCCGCCCCGCGATACGGTGGCGGAGTTTCGCGTTATGGACACGGCTGCCCTGTATTTCGACTTTTACGAGGGCGGCCTGGCATTTGAGGAGCGCGATGACGAGAGCCTGTTCCACTTGTTGACCGAGGGCCTGTCTGCTCTGTCCGAGCTGGGCGAGGTCATGCTCAGCGACCGCCTGCGCCAGATCTCGGTGCGCCCTGCGCCTAAGCTCTCGGTGCGCGCCACCGTCAAGAGCAACTTGCTCGACGTCGAGCTGGGTGCGAGCGGGCTTTCGGCGGCCGACCTTGCCATCTATCTCGATTCGTATAAGCGCCACCAGACGTTCGCGCGCCTTACGTCCGGCGACATCGTTCGCCTGGACGAGGGAGCGCGCGCCGCGTTTGGACTTGCCGAGGACCTGGGCGTCGATGCCGTCGACCTGCTCGACGGCATGTCGCTTCCCGCGTCGAGCACCCTGTTTGTCGATAGCATGCTCGCGCGCACGCCAGCGCTTGAGGCCGATCGCGACGCTGCGTTCCTCCGTACCGTCGAGCGCCTGGACACGCTCGGCAAGATGGACTTTACGGTGCCCGCCTCGCTCAAGGCCACACTGCGTGGCTACCAGGTCGACGGCTACCAGTGGCTCGGCTCGCTTGAGCACCTGGGCCTAGGCGGCATCTTGGCCGACGATATGGGCCTGGGCAAAACGCTGCAGATGATCGCGCATATCCTGGCGCGCGTGGAAGCGGGGGACATTAAGCCCACGCTTGTGGTGTGCCCTGCGTCGCTCGTGTACAACTGGACTGCCGAGCTGGAGCGCTTCGCCCCGTCGCTCGATGTGTGCGCCATCGTGGGCGCCAAGGCCCAGCGTCGCGTGCAAATCGCCGGCGTGGCCGAGCATAACGTGGTCGTGACGTCGTATGACCTTATGCGGCGCGATATCGACGAGTACGTCGAGCAGGACTTTGCCCGCGTGGTACTCGATGAGGCCCAGTACATTAAAAACCCGCTCACCCAGGTGGCGCGTGCCACCAAGCGCCTGCCGGCCGGCGTGCGCTTTGCCCTGACGGGCACGCCCATCGAAAACCGCCTATCCGAGCTCTGGAGCATCTTCGACTTTTTGATGCCGGGCCTACTTGGCACGCGCGAGTCGTTTGCCAAGCGCTTCGAAAGCCCGGTCGAGCATGCCGAGGGCGACAGTGCCGCCCGCCTGCAAGCGCTCGTGTCGCCGTTTGTGCTGCGCCGTGTCAAGGAAGACGTGGTGGCCGACCTGCCCGAGAAGATCGAGGATACGGTCGTGGCTCAGCTCACCGGTGAGCAGCGCAAGCTTTACCTGGCAAATCAGGACCGCATCGCCCAGCAGGTGCAGCACCGCGAGGCCGGGGAGTTTAAGAAGGATAAGCTCAAGGTGCTCGCCGAGCTCACCAAGCTGCGCCAGATCTGCTGCGACCCGCGTCTGCACTACGAGGATTACAAGGCGGGAAGCGCCAAACTCGATACGTGCATGGAGCTCGTCCACGGCGCGCTCGACGGTGGCCATCGCATCTTGCTGTTCAGCCAGTTTACGGGCATGCTCGATATCATTGGCAAGCGCCTGGCCAAGGAGGATATCGCCTTCCTTAAGCTCACGGGCGCATCGTCTAAAGAGAGCCGCGCCAAGATGGTCGCACAGTTCCAGGCGGGCGAGGTGCCGGTCTTTTTGATCTCGCTCAAGGCGGGCGGCGTGGGCCTTAACCTGACGGCTGCCGACGTGGTCATCCACTACGACCCGTGGTGGAACGTGGCGGCGCAGGACCAAGCAACTGATCGTGCACACCGTATTGGTCAGCAACATACCGTGACCGTGTACAAGCTCATCGCCAAGGACACGATCGAGGAACGCATTATGCAGATGCAGGAGTCCAAGCGCGATCTGGTCAACAGCGTGCTCGGCGGCGACGGCATCTCGTCGGCACTGTTCACGCGCGAGGATGTTCTGGCGCTGCTCGGCGGCGACGGTCGCTAGCCGCGCGCGGGGTGGGACTGCTGGAGTGGGCAGGACGGTCGACGCATTTTGGCCCGACCGCTTGCCTGATCCGTTATGTGTTCATTTGCAATGCCGTGGATGGTTTGTCTGCCTTTGGGCATAAGAACCATCAAGAACATTGGCACATCAGCAAAGGAGAACATCATGGCGAAATTCTTTAAGGACCCCGACGGTAAGCTCATTGCCGCCCTTGGCAACGACGTCGCAACCCCCGCCGGCTGCACGGAGCTGACCGCGAACACCGAGGACGCGGCGCACGAGAAGCACGTGCCTGTTGTCGAGACCGAGCGCGACGGTCACGTGATTCGCGCACGCGTTGGCTCGGTCGAGCACCCCAGCCTGCCCGAGCACTACATTGAGTGGATCGCCCTTGAGGCCGAGGGCCGCTTAGAGGTTCATTACCTTGAACCCGGCATGAAACCCGCGACGTTTTTCGCGGGCGGTTCCAAGACCGGTACCGTCTATGCCTACTGCAACCTGCACGGGCTGTGGTCCGCGACGTTCTAGGAGCGCGCCCCCGCTCGGGGTATCATAGCTAGCATATGCACATGCGAGCGCCGACTGCATCATGCGGCCGGCGCTTTTACTACGACAACGATGGTTTACGACGGAAAGGGCTGAGCCATGAAGCTCGCACTTGCACAGATCGATATGCGCCTGGGTGATATTGAGGGCATTTGCGGCCGCATCGAGGACCAGGCTCGTCTGGCCCACGAGCGCGGGGCGCGCGTGCTGTGCGTTCCGGCTCCGCTCTTTATGGGCGCCATGCCCGGTGGCCTGGTGGGCGCTGCCGACTTTGAGCACGACATGCTTGCCGGCTTGACTGGTGTCGCCGAGCGTATCCAGGAGCTTGACATGATCTGCATCGTGCCCGCGGCGGTTTCGTTTGAGGGCCAGCCGCTGCTCGACTACATGATGCTCAAGGACGGTCATGTGGTGCCGGCGCGTTCGAGCATTGCCCTGCAGCGTGGCGAGAACAACGACACACGTTGGGCGCCGCCGGTGTTCGACGTGGACGGCATGCGCATCGCCGTGATTTTTGACTTGGACCGCGAACTCGAGATGTTGCCGACCGGTGTTGACCTCATTGCGTATTTCCAATTCAACGCGTTTGACATGACCGACCGCGAGACTGCCGCCATTGCCGCCGTTCGCAGCGGCGCCTACCGCAAGATCGCATCCAAGCGCAGCGTGTGGTTTGCCTGCATGGCGCCGGTCGGTGCCTTTGACGAGTCGGTGTATACCGGCGGTTCGTTTGTGCTCGACGACTGCGGTCGCGTGGTGGCCCAGGCGCCGTGCTTTGAGGAGAGCCTGCTGGTTCAGGAGATTCAGCGCGGCGTGATGCTCGATGCCCTGGAAGATCACGAGCTGCCCGAGTTTCGTTCCGAGGAGTGGCTGTGGCAGGCGCTGGTGCTCGCCGTGCGCGACAACGCCCGGGCCCGCGGTGCGTCGCGTGCTGTTGTGGCACTCGAGGGTGACTTGCCGTCGTCTTTGCTGGCGGCGCTGGCCGTCGACGCTCTGGGCCCGCGCAATGTGATTGGCCTGGTGCTGGGGCGGAACCGTATCTTTACGCCAGCGCAGGAAGAGGCCGAGGCTGCCCGCTGTGCCGCCGTCCGCGCCATTGCCGAGCGTTTGCACATTCGCACCGTCGAGCGCGATGCACCGGATGCGGCGCGTGTGCTCGATCGCGACGTGTCGGCGGGCGATGCCGAGCGCCTGCGTTCGCGCACGCTGGGCCTCATGCTGGAGGACACAGCGCTCGAGCTGGGTGCGATGGCGCTGAGCCCGCTGTCCAAAACCGAGTACGCGCTGGCGGCGCCGGCGCTTTGCGGCGGCTACCAGGGCGATTACGCGCCCTTTGGCGATGTGTACCTGTCGACGCTTGAGTTTGTGGCACGTGTGCGCAACCGCACGTCTGCCGTGGTGCCCCAAGAGCTCGTGACGCTCAACGCGGTGGAAGATTGTATGGAGCGAGTGCTGGCGCAGGCGCTCTCAACGCTCGACGGTCCGGTCGATATGCTCGACCGCGCGGCGCAGCTGCTCGGCGGGCTTGAGCCGGGTGAGGTCGATGGGGCGCTCGAGGCGCACGTGGACCGCAATCGATCTTTCGACGACATCCCGATGGCCGCTGGCAAGCCTGAGGCCTGCTCGCTGCTGCTGATGCTCGTTCGACAGGGTGAAGCTGCCCGCCGCATGTTGCCGATGGCGCCGATCGTCTCGGCCCGTTCGTTTGCCGAGCGTGCCTGGCCGTACATGCTCGCGTGGTCCGACCTGGGGCTTAACGGCAAGGAGCGTATGACGGTCGATTCGCTGGCGCGCGCCGAGGTGCGCCGTTTTGCTGACGAGGATACGAGCGAGCGCGTGCGAAACGAGATGATGGGCGTGCTGGGCGAGCTACTGGGTATTTCGCCCGAGCAGATGGAGGAGCTGCGCTCTGAGGACGGTCAGCGTCGTTTGCACGAGGGAATGAAAAAGTTCGAGGGCGAGGTTCAGGACGCCATCGATAAGATGATGGGCGGTCAGGGCGGCTCGCAAGGTAGTCCCCAGGGTGGCCCGATGCCGCATCCGCCGGTTGATCCGAGGCAGTTCCCCTTTTTCTCGCAGAACTAACTATGGGATAGGATTCGCTTCCAGCCCCGACACTTCAACTAAGCATCTTGGCCCCGTTGTGTTATTCTAGAACAGACGTTCGTGAATGATGCGCGGGGCCTTGTCTTGCGCTGTGCTTGTGGCGAGGGGAGGTCGGCTTGGTTATCTTGGGCATTGACCCCGGTTTGGCTCATACGGGTTGGGGGATTATCGAGGAGCGGCGTGGCGAGGTTCGCTGCCGTGCCTACGGCTGCATCGAGACCAGTGCCGGAAGTCCGCTCGCGGTGCGCCTGTCGCATATCGCCCATGACCTTAAGGATGTCGTCGAGCATTATCGACCCGACACGGCTGCTGTCGAGAGCATTTACTTTGGCGCCAACGTTCGCTCGGCCATCCCTACGGCGCATGCCCGCGGTGCTGCACTCGTAGCGCTTTCGGAATGCGCGCTCGAGATTGGCGAGTACACGCCCATGCAGATCAAACAGGCTGTGGTGGGCACCGGCGCCGCGGACAAGCGGCAGGTCGCCTACATGGTACGCACGCTAACACAGCTCGACCACGACCCGCATCCCGACCATGCCGCCGATGCCCTGGCCTGCGCCATCTGCCACGTAAACCTCAGCCGCACCCGCGCCCTCACCGGTGGCGAGTTCTATCAACAGAGAGGAACCGGATACTGATGATTTCCCAGCTCCACGGAACGCTTGTCGAGTCCACGATGAGCTCTGCTGTCGTCGATGTGTCGGGCGTTGGCTTTGAACTCGGCATCTCGGGCAGCACTGCGGCCACGTTGCCGACGCCCGGCGGCGAGGTCCGTCTCTACACGCGTATGCAGGTGCGCGAGGACGCCATGACACTTTTCGGTTTTTCCTCAAAGGATGAGCGCACGATGTTCGACCGGCTCGTGTCCGTCTCGGGCGTTGGCCCGCGCCTGGCGCTTGCCGTGCTTTCCACCTATACCGTGGGGCAGCTGTATTCGCTGGTGATGGCCGAGGACGACAAGGGCATGGCCAAGGTACCCGGTGTGGGCAAAAAGACAGCTCAGCGCCTGATCCTGGAACTCAAGAGCACCTTTGCCAAGGATAAGGGCTTTGTGCCGGTCGACGTGATTCCCGGACAGGTTGCGATGCCCGTGCCCGCTGCCGCTCCCTCGGCGATCGACGATGCCCGTGCGGCACTCCTTTCCATGGGCTTTAGCCCGCAGGAGACCGATGTTGCCCTGAGCGGGTATGATGGGCAGAATATGCGTGTCGAGGATTTGCTCGGCGCGGCGCTTAAGCGACTTGGAATGGATGCGTGATGTGGGAAGCCGATGACTCTCAGGACCTGTGGGCGACGCCCGGCAACTCGCCGGCGGCATCCATGGCGCACGGCGAGCGCATGGTGGGCTCGGGGCTGACGGCCGAGGACCTCGATGTCGACCGCACTTTGCGCCCCCAGCGCCTGGACGATTACTGTGGCCAGGAGCACATCAAGCAGAGCCTGCGCGTGTTGATCGAAGCGGCGCAGAGCCGTGGCGAGACGCTCGACCACGTGATTTTCTCGGGTCCTCCGGGCCTGGGCAAGACCACGCTGGCCACCGTTATCGCCAACGAGCTGGGCGCTCAGATCAAGACCACGAGTGGCCCTGCCATCGCGCGCACGGGCGACCTGGCGGCCATCCTTACTAACTTGCAGCCGGGTGATGTGCTGTTTATCGACGAGATCCACCGCCTCAACCGTTCGGTCGAGGAGGTCCTGTACCCCGCGATGGAGGACTTTGCCCTCGATATCGTGATTGGCAAGGGTCCGGCGGCGCGCTCGATTCGCCTGGATATTCCCAAATTTACGCTGGTAGCGGCAACGACCCGCTCAGGCATGTTGACAGGCCCGTTGCGCGACCGCTTTGGCATTTCATATCGCCTGGATTACTACACGGTCGAGGAGCTCGCGCAGATTGTGACGCGCTCGGCGACTATCCTGGGCGTGACGATCGATCATCCCAGTGCACTCGAGATCGGCTCGCGTTCGCGCGGCACGCCACGTCTTGCCAACCGCCTGCTCAAGCGCGTGCGCGACTATGCACAGGTGCGCGGCAACGGTCCCATTGAGCTCGATATCTGCCGTCAGGCGCTCGAGTTCTTCGAGATCGACGAGCTCGGTCTGGACTGGATGGATATTCGTATCTTGGAGACGCTTGCCAAGACGTTCTCCGGTCGTGCCGTGGGACTTACGACCCTTGCCAGCGCGGTGGGCGAGGACCCGGGCACGCTCGAGGATGTCTATGAGCCCTATTTGCTGCAGTGCGGGTTGATGATTCGTACGCCGCAGGGCCGTCAGGCAACCCTTCGCACCTTTGAGCACCTGGGGATTGAACCTACCGTTTAGGGCGCTTTGTTTTGGCGGGCTGTTGGACTATCGCTGGGCATCGGGTAAACATATCGCCGTTCATCGGTTATGGGCGTTTTACTATTGCGCGCCCGTGCTATGCTGAATTGGTCTTTTTCTCATTCGGTAACGAAAGGACCGCCCATGCCTACTGACATCGAAATCGCACGTTCTGTCACGCCACTGCCTATTACCGAGGTGGCCAAGAACGCCGGCGTCGACGTTAAGCACCTGATTCCGTACGGCTTCGACAAGGCTAAGGTCGACTATTCACTGCTCAACGAGCCGACTGATCACCAGGCCAAGCTTGTCCTCGTGACCGCCATCAACCCCACGCCTGCGGGCGAGGGCAAGACCACCACGACCATCGGTCTGGCCGATGGCCTGCGTCGTCGCGGCGTCAAGAGTGCCGTGGCCCTGCGCGAGCCTTCGCTCGGCCCCGTCTTTGGCGTTAAGGGCGGTGCTGCCGGCGGCGGCTGGGCTCAGGTCATCCCCATGGAGGATATCAACCTGCACTTTACCGGCGACTTCCACGCTATCGGTGCCGCCAATAACCTGCTGGCCGCCATGCTTGATAACCACATCCAGCAGGGCAATCAGCTCGGTATTGACGTTAAGCGCATCACTTGGAAGCGCGTCGTCGATATGAACGACCGTCAGCTGCGCCACGTCATCGACGGCATTGGCGGTAAGGCCCAGGGCGTGCCGCGCGAGGACGGCTTCGACATCACCGTTGCCTCCGAGGTCATGGCAATCCTGTGCCTGTCCACGAGCATCAACGATCTTAAGGAGCGCTTGGGCGAGATCGTTGTCGGCTACAGCTATGCCGGCGAGCCCGTCCGTGCCCGCGACCTCAAGGCCCAGGGTGCCATGGCCGCGTTGCTTAAGGACGCGCTCAAGCCCAACCTGGTGCAAACGCTCGAGGGCACGCCCGCGTTTGTCCACGGCGGTCCCTTCGCCAACATTGCCCACGGCTGTAACTCTATCATGGCCACGCGTATGGCGATGCGCTTTGGCGATGTTGCCATTACCGAGGCCGGCTTTGGTGCCGATCTGGGTGCCGAGAAGTTCCTCGACATCAAGTGCCGCATGACGGGCGTTCGCCCCAGCGCCGTCGTGGTCGTCGCCACTGCCCGCGCGCTGAAGTACAACGGTGGCGTCGCCAAGGCCGATCTCAACGAGGAGAACCTCGAGGCACTCAAGGCTGGCATGCCCAACCTGCTGCGTCACGTCGACAACATCCAGAACGTATATGGTCTGCCCTGCGTGGTCGCCATCAACCGCTTCCCGACGGACACCGAGGCCGAGCTTGCGCTCATTGAGTCCGAGTGCCAGAAGCTCGGCGTCAACGTTAAGCTTTCCGAGGTCTGGGCCAAGGGCGGCGAGGGCGCGCTCGAGCTTGCCGATGAGGTCTTGCGTCTGACTGAGCAGCCGAGCGAGCTCAAGTTTGCCTATGAGGACGGCGCTGATGTCGCTGATGCCCTCGAGGCCGTTGCCACCAAGGTCTACCGCGCCGACGGCGTTGACTTTACGCCGGCCGCCAAGCGCCAGCTCGCCGAGCTGCGCGAGAATGGCTTTGGCAACCTGCCGGTGTGCGTCGCCAAGACGCAGTACAGCTTTAGCGACAACGCCAAGGCCCTGGGCGCTCCCGAGAACTTCCGCATCACGGTGCGTGAGCTCAAGGTTTCCGCCGGCGCCCACTTTGTGGTCGCACTGACTGGCAGTGTTCTGACCATGCCGGGCCTGCCCAAGGTCCCTGCGGCCGAGAACATCGACGTCGACAACGACGGCAACATCACCGGCCTGTTCTAAGCTCGCTGCTCATAGCCGCTTGCCCGCCCCGTCGCGCCTACCAAGGCCCGGCGGGGCTTTTTGATCCTTAGGCCCGCGCATGTCTTGTAGATACCGACGGACTCTGCCCATCATAGGCTTTTGCGCTGGTAGAATGCATGGATAACTTGATGCTTACAGGCGACGGAAAGGAATCGTTGCATGGATCAGGACAAGACAACCGTGATGGGCGGCTACGGTTCCGCGCAGGCTGGCGATAGCGCCGATGCGACCCGCGTTGTTCCCAACCCCGGTTATGTCGACCCCGCCGCGACGCAGCCTTCTGCCGAGCCCACACGAGTTATGGGCTATGGCGACGCGGCGCAGGACCCTTACGCTGCATCTTTGCAAAGCCCCTATGGCAACGCGGCGGCAGACCCGTTTGATTACGCGCCGCAGGATTCTTATGCCGCCTCGACGCCGAATCCCTATGATGACCTGCCGCAGAATCCCATTCCGCAGCCTCAGCAGACGACGTATATGCCTCGCACGGCGCAGCCTCGCTACGAGTCGCGCGAGCCGTATCGCGAGTACCCCAAGTCGATTCCGCAATATGGCGAGGACGAGGAAGAGGCGCCGTCGCGTTCGTCGAGCGTGATTAAGAAGATCCTCATCGTGCTGGCGATCTTCTTTGCGCTGTCGGTTGTGTTTGCCATCGTGTCGGGCATGCTCAACAAGCGAGGGAGTTCAACGGCCGATACCACTGCCGAGCAAACCGAGTCCGCCTCGTCTAGCACCGTCGATCTGAGTGATATCCCGGGGCAGTACTGGTCCAACGCCAAGAAGATCCTCAAGTCGCGCGGCGCCGATCTTTCGAATGCCGTGGTCCTGACTGATGATGGCTCAACGCCCGTCGTCGATGCCAACTGGGTCGTTACTTCTGCCTACTATAACGACAACGGCAACCTCGAAATTCAACTCACGCACAAGAACAGCTCGGGCAGCTCGTCCGACGGACAAAGCGGTACCGACAGCTCGAGCTCCAATACGCTGGAGGACTTGAGCAACAAGGCACAGGAGTTGGGAGACAAGGCGCAAGAGCTGGGCGACACGGCACAAAACCTGGGCGATACCGCGCAGAACTTGGGCGGCATGGCGACGGATGCCTGGAACGCCCTGCAAAACGGCATCTCGGGCGCGCAGGGAAACTAGCTGTTAAGCAGGCTACAGCTGCTCGGCCGGACGGTCGGGCGAGCTAAAGCCCGAGTCAAACGTAACGACGCATGAGGCATCGGGCCGGCGCTCGTGCACGATGCGCGTGACGAGTTCCAGCAGCTCCTCGTCGGATATGTCAAAGCCGTCGGGACGCACCAGGTCAAACGAAACGAACCCGTCGTGCTCGTGCAGGTCGTGGATGGAGAGCGCGGGATCGATCTGCATGACGCCGCGCTTGACCCAGCCGCGCAAGTCATCGCCGGTTGTCGCGATGGGGTCGCAGTGCAGTGTGATACCAATGCCCATCTGGCGCTTGATGTCGTGCTCGATGGTGTCCAGAATCTCGTGGTGCTCAAACGCGTCGCCCTCGCCGGGCATCTCCACGTGGGCGCTGGCAAACTGACGACCGGGGCCGTAGTCGTGCACCATGAGGTCGTGTGTGCCCAAGACCTGCGGATAGGACATGATCTTGTCGCGGATTGCCTGGACGAGCTTGGGGTCGGGCGCTTGCCCCAGCAACGGGCTGATGGCGTCGCGCACCAGGCCCAGGCCGCTGATGCAGATGAAGATGCCCACACCCAGGCCTGCCCAGCCATCGAGATCAAAGCCGGTCGTCTGCGAAATAAGCGCCGCCACCAAGACCGAGCCCGAGGTGATGACGTCGTTTTTGGAGTCCTGCGCCGTGGCGATGAGCGTTTCGGAGTCGATGCGATCGCCCAGCGTGCGGTTGAACGCTGCCATCCAGAATTTGACGAGCATGGACAGAACAAGGGCAGCCATGGAGAGCGCCGAATACACGGTGGGCGAGGGCTTGATGATCTTGGTGACCGACTCGAGGATTAGGTTGATGCCGACGGCACAAACCAGGACGGCGACAAACAGACCAGCCAGGTACTCGTAGCGGCCGTGGCCGTAAGGGTGGCCCTCGTCTGCCGGGCGGCTGGCAAGGCGGAACCCGAGCAGGCTCACGATGTTGCTCGAGGCATCGGAGAGGTTGTTGAAAGCGTCGGCGATGAGGGAGACGGAACCGGCGAGCAGGCCCGCGATGCCCTTGGCCAGGCACAGGGTGATGTTGAGGCCAATGCAGATGAGGCTTGCGGCAAAACCCGCGTTGGTGCGGCAAGATGCATCGACCGGCTCGTCCTCGCTGCCGGGAACAAGCGTATGTACCAGCCGATTTACAAATAGCATAGCGGTCGTCCTCACAATCATGTTTAAGGGGATAGTGTAGCTCGCGCGGGGGCGCCGTGCACCGATGCTCAGAAAATGCAGCAATAGTCTGCCGGTGCTAACGAGCGAGCCTTCTCGTCTGCCTGGGTGGTCCATTTTGGGCCACATGGGTATGGGCATGTGCCTGTTTGCTCGACATACTTAATGTCGACAGCCCCTGTGCAAAGGAGGACGTTTCCATGGACGAGATGTTTGCCATTAAATGTCAAAACTGCGGCGGCCCTATGTACTCGCACCAAGCTAAGCGCAGCTTTGAGTGCGCCTATTGCGGCACGGTCGTTCCGTGGCAGGCGGACGCCGGAGAGCCCAAGAGCGCTTTGGGTATTCGCCATACGCCGTTGACGGTGGTGGATGGACTGCTCAAACTCACGCATGTGTCGCAACTCGAGCGCCCGGAGGACCCGGACTGGTATTTCTTCAACGCGCACTGGCGCAATCAGTCGGTCCTGGAACATCTGCTGTGGGAGGATCGCGGCACGGCGCAAGAGTTCCAAGAGGTCACGCATGTGAGCATTCCTTGCCCCTTCTGCGGGGCGTCCTTTGAGGGCGAGTCAACGCAGCGCGTGTTTGAGTGCCCGTCCTGCGGCAACAAGATCGGCATTGCCGACCTGCTCAAGCCCGGTACCTTCAGCAAGCGTCTGACCATGGGCGTGGGTGCAGAGTATGTGCCGGAGCAGGGCATTCCCTGCGAAATCTCGCCGCAGCAGGCACGTGCCAACGCACTGCAGCTGGTGCGCCAGTATGCGGAATCCTTTGCCGGGCACGACGTGGAAGATGCGATCCAAAACGACATGATGCTCTTCTATTTCCCCATGGCGCTGGCGGACCTGCGCATGATGGCGTCCTTCCCGGGCAAGGGCCTGAGCAAGGAGACCTTGGTGTACTACGAGGTGCTCGACTGGGCATATCCCAGGGCAAACTACCTGGACGTTCGCCTCATGGGCATTTTGGAGCCGTGGGACTTTGCCAAGGTTGGGCCGTTTGACCCGGCCATGCAGGAAGGTGACTTTCGCGTTGTCTCCGTCGATGCGTCTACCAAGGACCAGGTGGTTATTGATAAGTTGGCGCTCGACGTTGCGGGCAACGACGCCGAGGCGGTGCTGGGATTCAATAAAAAGAGCATCCGCACGTGGGCGCGCAAGGCCCGCAAGCACAAGGACGGCTTGGTTATGGTGCCGGTGTACTTTGTCGATCGTCCTGCCTCGGATAGTCGCGATGGCGAACAGGTGCGCATCGCCGTGAACGGCCAGACGGGCCGCGCGGCCGCGGTGGTGTTTAGCGACAAGCGCGAAACGCATATCGTGGCGCCGCTCAATCCGAGCCTGCATCTGTCCAGTGAAAGCACCGTGCACGCCACGCCCGTCGAGGTCAAATACGTTAAATCGCCCTTCCTATACCAGATTGTGCGCCGTGGAGGCGGCGAGCAACCGCGACAGGTGGCGGCCGCAGCCGAGGGTTCCTACCGAGAGGAGAAGCCCAAACGCCGCGGTCTGCTGGGTGCGCTATTTGGGAAGTAGGGGAGTAGTGCTGGGGTGTCGGGCTGCATCACAAGGTCATTAGATGAATTTAAAAGTGCTGGGAACGTGCTAACATTGCCGATAGTCTTAATCTTGTAGAAGCGGAGGCCGGATTATGGGTTTTGCGGATCAGCAGCTTCAGATTCAGGTGCCGTATTCTCCTGACGACACGTTTAATGCCTTGAAGGCAGCTATGGAAAAGCTGCCTAAAGTAAAAGTTGATAGCGCATCGCCCACAACAAGAACAGTTGTAGCTGAGATTGGTATGAGCCTTTGGTCCTGGGGTGAAAATATCAGTATTTCGGTTGTTCCAGTTGAAGGCGGATCTGGCGTTACTGTCAACTCATCATCTAAGGTCAGGACAAACGTATTAAACGGGGGCAAAAATGCAAAGAATATTGCCGAGATAGTCGATGTCCTATCGAAGGAGCTCGAGCAGTATCCGCAGGTTTCACAGACTATTGAGACGCTGGCGGATAGTGGTGATGTAGTTGCAAGGCTTGAGAGACTTGCAACGCTGCGTGATAGTGGAGTACTTACCGAGGAAGAGTTTGCTGCAGAAAAGGAAAAAACCTTTCGTAACTAGACACGATGGCTGGATTTGTATTCTGCTATTGAACTTGTTTAAGCCAGGCTGAAAACATCGTGTGGAATAAAAGTGCGCAGTATCCTCGCCTTATACAACAATAGAGACCTCTTTCGGGCGTCCTGCCTTTGGGGCGTCGGCGAGTCGTGCCTCGATGGAGGCTTTGGACACCATGCGCTTGGTGCCGTCCTTCCAAGAATCCAACAGCCCAGCATTTATCAGCTGCGATACCCTTGCCGTGCTAACGCCAAGCATGCGAGCGGTGTCCGCCGCGGTGACGGCGGGGATGTCGCCGAGCTCGCGGCTGACGGCCACGGCGATAATCTTGCCGCCGTGTTGTGGCTGGTGTCCAAAGTCCGGCTCGGGAAGATCGACGCCGCCCATAAGGTGATCGTCGACCATACATGCGAGAAAATCGGCGGCGCTTTCGACAGCGTCGCTTAGGTCGGAGCCAAACGTTCCTCCTCCGCCCAGCGAGCCACATGGCACGGCATCGACCATGCCGTCCGAATCAAAGAACTCAAATTCCCATACGTAAACCATGTAAGACCTCCTCTAAAAAGCGATGCGAAATGTGATGAGGATGAGCTATCGAAGTCCTGCCTGCCTTAGGATTCTTTTGGCAATTTGATCCTCAATCTCTCGGTGGCGTTTCACGAGCACGAGTTTATCTCCTTTGACGAACTTCTCGTGATTAGTGCCTCCTTTCGAGATGAAGCCGGCTTCTTCGAGGATGCGGATCAATTCGCGTCTCTGCATCTTAGCATCTTTCAATAACTATATATTAGCACTTTCTAAGGGTTTTAGACTTAAATCTTAGCTATTGCTAACCCTTTGTCTCACTTCGCCGTCCTTGGATAGCGGCTTATATTCCTTGTGGTATTAGTTTATTTGCTCGTGCGGACACGATTTGGTGCTCCGTGCGCGACCGCGAAAAGGGTTTGCGGTGACTAAAATGTGGCCATAGAGGCAGTTTTAGCGAACCTCGCGGGAGTGACGCGTATGGACAACAACACGCTGCTGTTCCAGGACAAAGGTTCGGGTAGGTTTAAAGACGTCAAGATCTACCCTAACCGCATTGAGGTACTCAAGAAGGGCACTTTTGGCGGCAAGCACACCGAGATTGTTTATCTTAAGGACATTACGGGCGTCAATGGAATCAAAGGCCGCGATGTTTTTCTGCGCAATCGTCTGTTGACCGCTTGCGTCTTTAGCCTGAGCAGCCGTGCGAAGGCCCAGGAGTTTGTTAACGCGCTGAACATGGTGATGTAGCCGATAGCGGCGTTCGGGCCAAGGTAAAAATCGGGGGCACAGAACGGTGTTCTGCGCCCCCGATTGAGTCGATGTGTCTAAAAGGCCGGCTTGCCTATTCGACAACGTCCTCGTTGTTTTCACCGTCACTGGCAAACATCGCCGCGCCGGCGACCGTTGTCGCCACGGCGGCAGCGGCGAGCCCGGCGGCGATACCAGAGCCGTCGCCCGTGTCGGCGAGTTTTCCGCCCGAGTCCTTGCTCTTGTTGCCGCCGCCGTTCTTGTCGGCGCCGTCTGCGTTGGAACCCGTGCCGCTGCCGGTGCCGCCTGCACTGCCCGAGGCCGCTACGGTAAAGCTTACGGCTCCATCGCTGGCGAGCATGTAGTTCTGTGCCGCGTCGCCCAAAAGGTCTTTCGCGCGCACCCAGTACGTCCCTGCGGCAAATGTTTCGCCCTCGGCCATTGCCGTGCCCGGAGCGCCGTTCGCGTCGTGCACAAACTCGAGCTGGGCCGTGCAGGCATCGGTTTCGAGCTTGCCCTCGAGTGATGCCGCAATCTTGGCGCGCACGTCTTCGCCGGCCTTAAGGCCTTCGAGTCCCTCAAAATGGGGCGTCAGCGCGCGTCGATCGATATCGATGGGCACAGAGCCCTGCAGCCCCGTAACGGTCTCGTTGCCCAGGGCGTCGACATCCACGTATTCGATGGCAAACGCGCTGCCAGAAGCGGCCACGTTGAGTACGTTGCTGCTGTCGACAAGGCGGAAATGGCCCTCGCCAACGGTCTTGCCATCTTGGAGCGAGGCATCGCTCAGCGAGTCTCCATACGTCATGTGCATGCGGTCCGGGAGGCAGCATGAAACTGTTGGCTTGTGCTTCGCGTCGTAATTGCGTTGGTAGATGCTCCGGGCCAGTGCCGAATCGACAAAGTCGGACGCGATAATGCCAACGTGCTTGAGGCAATCTGACTTTGTTTTATCGCTGCCGCTGGGATTGATGTACTGGCTCTTGTACAGATGCTCGTTGACCACTCGCGCCGCGGTAAAAGGATTGCTTCCTTGTTTGTAATTCGTGCAACTGGTGTAGTTGATAGACCAGCAGCGTTCCAGGACTTGCACCTTGGCGCCATCATTGTCCTCGACGTCCACCTTGTTGCGCGTGAGATTGGTCGTCTCTCGCAGCGCCATATCGACCCAGCTAATCTTGTCGGTTCCGGTGCATTCAAAATGGTCCTGGGCGTATACCTTGGTGCAATAGGGCTCTTTGTCGCCCGCATTGCCCGTAGTCTCAAAGCCTCGCGCGTCTTGGACGAGGCACATCGACTGCCCGGAATGCGCCTTGATTTTGTCGTCCCATTGGGTGAGATCGAGGCCCCACGTGTGGCTGCTTACGCTGTTGCCGGCGAGTACAAATCGACGCAGCAGGACGATCTTTCCGCGCACCTCGTTCAGTGTGGGGATTCGGCTCGACGTGTAGAACAGATCGGGATTATCGTGCATAACCTTGGCGAAAGCCGTCGTAACGCTTTCGTCGGTAGCCTCGTCGTTGCCTCGTGACGCAAGCATGATGAGCGCTTCTGACGGGTTTTCGTTCAAAAATGTTTTGAAGTAACCGATGACATCGGAGAGATGCATAAAGCCCCCGTCTTTTTTGAGCAGGTAGCATCTTCCATGGTCGATACCGGGGTCGCCGTTCTCGTCGTTCCTTCCGAGTCGGATATCAAAATAGCGAATGCCTTCGAGCAACTGCGTCGGGATGTAATCCTGCTGGCACTTTGCTTGTGAGGATTGGGGCTCGGTGTCGTTGTCCACGCTGCAGGTGCCCGAATCATGCGTGCCCGGGATACTCAGCTCGTCGAGGTACTTGTTGTCGTCGACGTATTTCATCCAGCATGGTCCGTCGACGTAGCTGCTATACGTGGTCCAGTCGATACTTCTAACTGTGGTATTGATCTTGCCCATGTCGTAACCGACAAGTTCTAGCTCCCACGGAATGCTCTTACTCTTATGGCAGATCTTATTGTTGTCCTGGTCTTTGCCGTCCGATTCTATTGCCAGGTACTTAATGTCTTTTTTCTCGGTTTCTTTCTCGACCGTGCGGTCTCGAATGATATAGGTTCCGTTTGATTGACGTTCGAACGCAAAAGCGCGGCTGGGCTTGTTGTCATACTCGCCGCCCCATACGTGGATGACCTTTCCATCTTTGTCCGAGTCGTCGTCGACCGACCAAATGCTGTAGCCCGTCTTTTTATGCTCTTCGAAATTGAGCAAGGTGCGGATAGCATACCAGTTTGTATCGTCATTCTTGGTCGTTACGTTCTCAAGGATGAGCTTGCTGGACGTGCCGTCGTTAAACAGGTGGCAGACGTTGCCGCGAACGTTGCCGTCTTGGTTGACGCTCGCGGTGCGAAAATAGCCCGCGGGGCGAAGGCGAATGACGAAATTGTCGAGGCTGTCCGACGGTGCGGGTGTGTTGTCTGCAAATGCCGTTCGCAGGGGAATGCCCGGCGCTGCGGTTTCAGGCAGGCTTGCAAGTGGTGACAACGCCGCAAGCCCTAGGCCCAGCGTAAACGCTCGGCGGCTGATGGCATGGTGTTCGGTCATATCTCCTCCGTTCGCAGGGTGCGGTTATGCACTTGTTTTGGTCACTATACTGCCCAGATGTTTAAAGACGCCGGTTTAAATTGCCTGCGCGGCGCTATAAATCGGCGGGCGGACGTGTTGGGGCACTTGTCTATTTGTGCTGTTATCACGTCTGGGATGGTTTTGGAGCCCGGCATCCTGCGTTCGTCGGCTACCGGCATAAGAATGGGGAGGGTCGGCTTACCGGCCCTCCCTGGGTACGAAGCGCTGGGATACCGTCGCTTGTTTGCACTGCGTCCGTGTTTCCCGTTGTGCTCGCCAGTCGCTTAGCGCTTGATCTCGATATCCTCGAGCTTGACGTCCATGGCCTCGGTCTTGGCCTGGGCGATGTCGTCGGCAAACTCCAGAGACTTCATCATGGTCTCGACGGCGTCCTTGTGCTCCTCGACATTGTCGATACGTACGTACACACTGCCGCCGTCAACGTCAGTGAAGTACTCGGTCGTCACGCCGCCCGAGTGCGTAAAGTAGGCGCTGCGCCAGGTCTTGCCGTTGTACTTAACGGGATCGCTCTCGGTCCATCCGGAGTTGGCCTTCCACTTTGCCTCGTAGTCAAACAGTTCATCGGCGTTCTTGTCAGGATCGAAGACGGGGATGAAGCGGTCGCTGGCATGCTCGCTCTCGGTGAACTTAAACTGGGCCCTGTCGGCGGTATCGCCTGCGACGTCCGTGATTTCGACGCCCTCGGGGACTTCGACCTTAAACCAAATGAAGTCGGTCCTCATATCCACGGCTGGCTTTTCCGCGCCGCCGTCACCGCCACTGCCGGTAGCGTCGCCGTTTCCGCCACAACCCACCAGGGCAACCGCGGCAAAGAGACTGATGCAGAGGGTGAGAATCGCAAAGGCCTTCTTTTTCATGGTCGTGTCCTCCTCGATCTGTAACCGCCCATGGATTACCTGCCTTTACTGTACGCGCGGACGGCTCGCTAGGGTGGGCCATGTGTCCCATTCTGGGGGCTGGAATTGCGCCGACAAGTGGCAATATGTGCGGTCGCAAAAGAGGGGAGGGCCGATGCTGTCGGCCCTCCCCGGGGTGAGGTGCCCGTTGATTTAATGGGGCGCGCGTGCGTGGGCGTTGCCCCAACAGGTTCCTTGTTTATAGATATGCCTCAGTTTTTGACGTCCGGAAGTCTCGAAAGGTGGGCCATGTGTCCCATGTTTGCGGTGCCGAGGCCTATCGTTCGTCATAGAAATCCGCGATGGCCAGGTGCGCTGACGCTCATGTACTTATGGGCTAGACTTAGCACCATTATGTGATTGATGCGGTCGGTCGGCGGTTGCCACCCGACCGATGTATATGACTTGAAGGTGCGTGCGTATGAGCCAAGAGATGATGGATAAAACATGTCGAGAGTTTGCCAAGGCGCTTGCCGCACGCGAGCCGGTTCCCGGCGGCGGTAGCGCGAGCGCCTTTGTAGGTGCACTGGGCGCCTCGCTTTGCGGGATGGTTGCTCGCTATGGGGCGACAAACCCTGCGCTTGCCGATCGCGCAGACGATCTGACGCGCGCGTTTGCCCAGGCGGATGAGTTGGCGCAGGAACTTGTGGGTCTGGTTGCCGAGGACGTTCGTGCGTACGGCCAGGTGTCCGCGGCGTACGGTATTCCGCGTGACGATCCGACTCGAGCGACCGCGATTCAGGATGCGCTGCATGTGGCCGCTCTGCCGCCGTATCGCATTATGGATGCCTGCGGGCGTGCGCTGGCGCTGCTCGAGGACATGGCCGACAAGGGCTCCCGACAGCTGCTGTCCGACGTGGCGTGCGGCGCCGTGTTCTGCCGTGCCGCTATGCAGGGCGCGAGCTTGACGCTCTTTGCGAACACCACGTCTATGAAGGATCGCGCTCGTGCTAAGGAGCTCGAGACGGCGTGTGATGAGTTGCTCGACACATGGTTGCCGCGCGCCGATGCGCTGGCGCGCCGCGCCTCCGACGCTGCAAGGAAGAGAGGATAGCCATGGCTGAACTGCTGAAGGGTGCTCCCGTTGCTCGCGCTTTGACTGAGGAACTTGCTGCTCGCTGCGCAGCCCTGCGCGAGCGGGGCGTTGTTCCGACGTTGGCTATCGTGCGTGTAGGTGAACGCGAGGACGACCTATCCTACGAGCGCGGTGCGCTCAAGCGCTGCGAAAAAGTGGGGATTGAGGCTCGTCGCGTTTTGCTTTCTGCCGATGTTTCGCAGGACGAGCTGTTGACGGCCATCGAGGACATCAATACCGATTCGGCTGTTCATGGCTGTTTGATGTTCCGCCCGCTGCCCGCCGGCCTTGACGAGAACGCCGTCGCCGCAGCGCTCGATCCCGCCAAGGACGTTGACTCCATGACGCCGGCTTCGCTGCTCACCACGCTTTCGGGGCGCGGCGAGGGTTTTGCTCCCTGCACGGCCGAGGCAGTGTTAGCGTTGCTGGACCATTACGGTGTTGAGCTGGATGGAGCTAAGGTTGCTGTGGTCGGGCGCTCGCTGGTGATCGGGCGTCCCGTTGCCGCCGCACTTACGGCTCGCAATGCCACGGTGACGACGTGCCATACGCATACACGCGATCTTGCTGCCGAGTGCCGTTCTGCCGATATCGTTGTTGCGGCCGTTGGACGCGCGAGCACGATTGGCGCGGATGCCGTTCGCGAGGGCCAGACGATCATTGATGTTGGCATTAACTGGGACGAGGCTGCTGGCAAGCTGGTCGGGGACATCGATTTTGATGCTGCGGAGCCGGTCGTTAACGCCATCACGCCCGTGCCGGGCGGCGTGGGGGCTGTGACCACCGCGATTCTCGCCAAACACGTGATTGAGGCGGCGGAGCGCGCATCGAAATAGGCGTTTGGGCTGTTTGAGGGGTTAGTTCTATACCCCGTGGACAAAAAATGCCAAATATGAGTACTGTTGCCAAGATAGTCACATATATTTTAGGTTAATTTGGCTCTCTAACGATATTTATTATCGATAGAGAGCCTATTTTATTGGACCTATGGGGAAGTACATCATCTAATTTTTGAACAAATGTAGACTTTCGACACCCATGCGTAGCAAAATTGCTGTTACTAAATTAGTGACAGTACTCATATTTGGCATTTTTTGACCACAGGGGTTGCCAGCGCCGTGGTTTCGCCCTTTCTGCGCCGAAGCGATACACTGTTGCCGTTTGATTTCTTCGCTCAAGGAGGATGCGCATGCCGTGCACAACGATTCTGGTCGGTAAAAACGCAAGCTACGACGGGTCGACCCTGGTCGCGCGTAACGAGGACTCGTCCAACGGGGTGTTTGAGCCCAAACGTATGCGCGTGGTGCATCCCGACGAGCAGCCGCGCGTCTACACAAGCGTCCTGAGCCACCTGACCGTTGAACTGCCCAATAACCCCATGCGCTACACGAGCGTCCCCGATGTTGTCCCGGGCCACGGCATCTGGGCCGAGGCCGGTTTCAACGAGCTCAATGTGGGCATGTCCGCAACCGAGACGCTCACCACCAACGAGCGCGTCCGCGGTGCCGACCCGCTCGTCGACTACGTACCCGCCAAGGGCAACGAGGGTGAGGACGGCTATGTGCCGGCGCAACCTGGTGGCCTGGGCGAGGAGGATATGGTGACCCTGGTCCTGCCGTACGCCAAGTCCGCCCGCGACGGCGTTCGTATCCTGGGCGACCTGCTCGAGCGCTACGGCACCTACGAGAACAACGGCATCGCCTTTAGTGACGTGGACGAGATCTGGTGGCTCGAGACCATCGGCGGCCACCACTGGATCGCCAAGCGTGTGCCTGATGACGCCTATGTGACCATGCCCAACCAGCTGGGTATCGACAGCTTTGACCTAGACGACGCCGAGGGCGCCCAGACCGACCACATGTGCTCGGCCGACCTGCGCTCCTGGATGGCCGAGTGGCATCTGGACCTGACGTTGGGCGTCGAGGGCGACGGTCCGGCAACGGTCTTTAACCCGCGCGAGGCCTTTGGCTCGCACAGCGACAGCGACCATGTCTACAACACGCCGCGCGCCTGGTACATGCAGCGCTGCCTCAACCCCGGCGACGTGTGGGACGGCCCCGACGCCGACTACACGCCCGAGAGCGACGATATCCCCTGGAGCCGCGTGCCCGAGCGTAAGGTGACCATCGAGGACATCAAGTACGTGCTTTCGAGCCACTACCAGGGCACGGAGTACGACTGTTACGGCAGCAAGGGCACGCCCGCCACGCGCGGCGCCTATCGCCCCATCGGCATCAATCGCAACAGCCAGCTCGCCGTGCTGCAGCTGCGCCCCTATGCGCAGCCGGCCTACCGTGCCGTGCAGTGGATGGCCTTTGGTTCCAACTCGTTTAACGCGCTGGTTCCGCTGTACGCCAACGTCGAGACCATGCCCGAGTACTATGCCGACACGCAGGCTCGCGTGACGTCCGAAAACTTCTACTGGGCCAACCGCCTGATCGGCGCCCTGGCTGACGTCCGTTTCCATGAGTGCGGCCGCGCTGTGGAGGACTACCAGGAGAAGGTCGGCGGCATGGGCCACAAGCAGATTCACGACGTTGACGCTGTCGTAGCCGCGCTGCCCGAGGCCGAGGTGCCTGCCGAGCTCGCCCGCGCCAACGAGGCCTTTGCCGAGCTCGTGCGCGTGGAGACCGATGCCCTGTTGGGCAAGGTGCTCTACACCACGAGCTGCGCCATGAAGAACTCTTTCGCGATGAACGACAACGTGAGGTAGGGATTTCCCGTCGATTGAATAGCGCTAAAACGCTTTGTCGCTTTCGCTCAATCTTGGGTACAAGAACGCCAATGCAGTTGTTTGTGATTGGAGATAACCATGGTTATGAAACTCGATCAGCTTGTTAACGGCGCCATTAACGTGGGCTTTGGCGCTGCCGCCGTTGCTGTCGAAGGCGGCAAGAAGGTCCTCGACGACCTTAACACCAAAGGCGAGCAGGTCCGCAAGGACACCGCCACCCCCGATATCGCCCGCAGTGTGTCCGACATGTTCGAGCAGGCCGGCGGCACCATCTCCGACCTGACCGAGCGCTTGGGCATGCAGGGCGAGACCGCGGCCCAGCGCGTGCTCGATGAGCTCATCCTTGCTCGCGTCCGCGTTATGACCGCGTCCGAGCGCACGGCCTTCCTGGCCCACGTGCGCGACATCGTCGATTCGGTCGAGGACAACGTGACCTCGGTGCCCGTCGAGTCCGTTGAGCCCGACGATGCGAAGGATACCGAAGAGGCCGAGTAGCAGCGCAGATGGCAGATTCCACCACCGATTACAACAATCTAGATCCCTTGGGTGACGAGGCGGCGGTTGTCGATAAGGTCGATGCCGCCGTCTCGGGCGCTCGCAAGAAGCCGCGCGCTGTCGATATGGTCCCCGAGGAGCCCGAGGCGATGGCGCCGGATGAGGAATACCAACTCACGCCTGCGGGTCGCCGCGAGCGCATCGGGCAGATTGTTCGCCTGGTTAAAAAGTACCGCGTGTGGGATAACCTCACGCCGGTTCGTTTGCGCCGCCTGCTCGAGGAACTCGGCCCCATGTTCGTCAAGATGGGGCAGATTCTGGCCAACCGGTCCGAGATTCTGCCGCAGCGCTTTTGCGATGAGCTGCGCCGTCTGCGTTCCGACGTGGAGCCGGTGCCGTACGAGGTAGTGCTCCGCTGCTTGGAAGAGGAATACGGCCTGCGCCTGGGGGAGATGTTCGATGCGATCGACCCCAACCCGCTTGGTAGTGCATCGCTCGCGCAGGTACACCGAGCTCGCCTGGTGACGGGCGAGGACGTGGCTGTCAAGGTGCAGCGCCCCGGTGCACAGCAGGTTATGGCGCAGGACATCGATATCATCCGCTCGGTGGTGCGTATCGTTTCCAAGTTCGTCAACACCGATCAATTCGTTGACCTGCACGGCGTAGTCGAGGAGTTGTGGACCTCGTTTCGCGAGGAGACCAACTTTTTGGCCGAGGCAAAAAACCTCAACGACTTCTACGAGTTCCATAAGAGCGTTCATGGCGTGACGTGCCCTAAATCCTATCTGGACCTGTGCACCGAGCACGTGGTGGTTATGGACTATGTCGACGGCATTTCGATCGCCGATCCTGAACGCTTGGTGGCCGAGGGCTATGACTTGGAAAAGATCGGTGCCGCAATCGTCGAGGACTACTCGACGCAGGTGCTTGATGACGGCTTTTTCCATGCCGACCCGCATGCGGGAAACATCATTCTCAAGGACGGCATCGTCTACTTTATCGACCTGGGCATGGTCGGGCGTATGTCGAGCCATGACCGCGGTATCGTCAAGGACATGATTTTCGCCGTGGCCGAGGGCGACGTGCCCAAGCTCAAGGATTCGCTCATGCGCTTTGCCGTGACGCGCGGCGATTCGGCTGAGCTCGATCATTCGGCCTTTTTGTCCGACTTGGACTTTATTGTTGCCGACTTTGCCGGGCTCGACCTTAAAGACCTGGATATCGGCGAGTTTTTGACCTCGCTGCTCAATCTGGCACGTAAGAATGACGTTGAGCTGCCGAGCGTGGTGACGATGTTCGCCCGCGGCATGGTGACGCTCGAGGGCCTGCTGACCGAGTACATGCCCGACGTCAACATGATCCAGATCATCCAGACGCATATTAAAAACGAGAAAAGCACCTATGCGCGCATGCGCGAGATGAGCCGCGACTTTGCAGCGAGCAGTTATCGCGCGGCGAAGGGCTCGCTCGAGGCGGCCGAGTATCTGGGCTTGGCTTCGCGTATGCTCACGCGCGGCCAGCTTAAGGTGAACACGCAGATCATGAGCAGCGATAAGGCGCTGCGACAGCTGGGCGGAATTATCGACCGCATGTCGATGGCAATTGTGATCGCCGGTCTGTTTATCGGTTCGTCGGTGGTGTACTACGCGCGCATCGAGCCGGTTGTCCTCGGCATTCCGGTCATCGGCTTCTTTGGCTACGTGAGCGCGCTGGTGCTGGCGCTTATGCTGGGCCGCAATATCTGGCTCAACAGTCACGGCGGCAAGCACTAGAGGCTGCGGCCGTCACCGCATTTTCCTATCGCAAACAATAGCTTTTACCTTGGGCTTCGCCTGCGTGCGAGGCCCTTTTGCGTGATACCATTTTGACGGTAATAATCGATGGCCTAGATGGTGGTGCGGAGACGCACGAATGCGCGGTTATCCTGCGCATTTGGGAGAATCGGGGTGCAAGTCCCCGGCTGTACCAGTAACCGTAATTCCTCTTGGCTCGGGATGCTCGCGTCGCAGATCGGACGACGTGTCCGAGCCGTTAAGGTTAAGTCGGATCGCCTCCCGTCTTGCATGCGGCTGCGGCTTTTGCCGCCGGTGTGCATAGGGCTCTGGAGGGAAGGGGGTCCCGATGGGGGAACTCGAGCGCAACATGCGCGATGACGTGGGGCAGTCTCAAGGCAACGCTCCAAGTACAGACAATAGGAGACAAATGGATATGTTTGAGGACGAGCGCCAGCGCGTCTCGCATCGCCGTGGCGCAATTGCGCGCGGCGTAGCCAAGCGCGGCCTGGTGGCATTCCTGGCCTTCGCGATGGCCTTTGGCACCACACCGGCTCAGCTGTGGGCCGAGGGCGCCGATGGCATTGCCGAGGCTGTGGCTCAGGCTGCGACGCCGAGTGAGGGCACGGGGGCCGCGGACGGTGCTGCCGACCAGGGCAAGGCCGAGGTTTCGGATTCCGAGGGCGCGCCTGCAGCTGGTGCCGCCACAACAGAGGCAGCAACTGGCGACGAAGGCTCGACGACGGGGGAGAGCCCTGCCACGAGCGAGCAGTCTTCGACGGCATCCGCTGGTCAAGCAGGATCTGCCGCCGCGGCTGCCGTCCAGACAGAGAACCCGACAGAAACCGGCGATGTCGCCAAGAAGCAAGTCGAGGTCTCGTTCTCGATTATCGGCACCGATGCCGACGGCAAGGCCCAGACCTGGGTGGCACCTACGCAGCTCAAGCTCGACGAGGGCGCGACGGCTGCGGATGCCTTCATTAAGCTGCAGGAGAAGACGGGCTTCAAGGCGAAGTACGATCCGAACACGGCATACGGTTTCTACCTCGAAAGCATCACATCCCCGAGCGATGGCCGCACGCTTGCCTACGATCCCACGACCTATGCCTACTGGCAGCTGTTCGTCGACGGCGCGTCTTCCTCGGTTGGCGCGAGCAGCGTCAAGCTCACCCAGGGGCAGAAGATTGAGTTTGCCTATACGGCTGGTAGCTCGTCCCCTGTCGTTAAGGACCAGGTTGCCGCAAATGTGACCGTCATTGGTCGCGATGCCCAGGGCAAGACTCAGACTTGGGTCGATAATGCGCAGTATGTGGTGACGTCCGGTTCGAGCGCGCTTGATCTTACGAAGGTCGCACTCGAGGCGAACGACATTGACGCCGTTGCTGCGGGCTCCTTCATTCTGAGCCTTAAGTACAACGGTGTTGAGCTGGGTACGCCCCAAGATTATTCGACCTATTGGCAGCTGTTCATCAACGGCAAGTCGAGTGACTATACGGCGGACAATGTCACCATCCATGCCGGCGATACCGTCACGTGGTTCTACGGTGGCTGGGGCGACCAGTTGCCGTCCGATTCTGTCCATGCTTCTGTTCAGGTTCTCGGTAAGGACAAGGACGGCAAGCAGCAGGTTTGGGCTTCGACGGGTCAGACGAGTCTCAAGGCAGGCTCCACTGCCAAGGATCTCCTTGAGCAGGTCGGCCTTACTCTCGATGCTGGCGAATCGTCTTGGGGCTGGTTCCTCAACGGCATTTATTCGCCCTTCGATGGTAAGTCCTATTGTGGCTATGATGCTGCGACCAATAGCTATTGGCGCTTCTACGTAAATGGCAAGTTCGCCGACGTTGGCGCCGGTGCCTACAAGCTCCAGGAGGGTGACGCCGTCACCTTTATGTATGGTGCTGACGCCGATGCCCTCCCCGGTCAGGTGCTTGGATCCGCCGATGTTATCGGTCCCGATGTCAACGGGAACAATACGCGTTGGGGCACGGCAAGCAATGTTTCTCTGCCCGAAGGCTCCACGGCCCAGAACCTTATTGAGGCAGTTCTGAAGGCCAAGGGCGTTGCGTACAACGGCTCCCAGAGTGGTGAGTACTGGTTCCTGAATTCCATTACTTCGCCGTTCGATCACAATCCGTATGGTTGGGATGCTGCGACCAATAAATATTGGCATCTGTATATCAACGGAGAGCCCTCCTTACTCTGCGCCAATCAGATTACGCTCAAGAGCGGCGATAAGGTCACGCTTGCCTATACCACCGATAATTCGCCCATGCCCGATCCCGACAAGATTGTCGTGGATCCGAGCGCGACGACTCCTGATTGGGATGCCGAGTGGGCCGGCTACGGCAACAGTGGCAACGGTTCGACCGTAACGGATGCCAAGACGCCTGCGCAGGCCGCCGGTCTTAAGTGGGCCTTCGATTGGAAGGCCGAGTCTGGTCAGCAGTATGCCAACTGCAGCGAGCCTGTCATTGCTAACGGCTTTGTGTACATCGCGACCGAGAACGAGCTCATTAAGATCGATTCGTCCACGGGCAAAAAGGTTGCCTCTGCGCCGCTTGCCTCCAAGGTGAGCTATACCTCTCGTCCGATCTATACCAATGGCCTTATCATCGTTCCGCTCAACGGCGGTGCGGTCCAGGCGATTACTGCAGACAAGCTGATCTGCAAGTGGCTGACGCCCGGTTTGACGGACTTGACGCAGAGCTCCTGCACCGTCGTTTCGGACGGCGAGTACGTCTATGTAGGCACGGCTGATGGGAAGAAATACGTCAACGGTTCCTTTACGCGCATCAAGATCACCACAGGCGAAGTCTCTTGGCAGAACATCGACGCAGCTGAGGGCTATTATTGGACTGGCGCTGCCCTGACGGATAAGTACGCCATCGTCCCCACGAGCGCAGGTACGCTTAAGTGCATTGATAAGGCAACGGGCGATGTCGTTTCGACCATGAAGCTCGGCACCCTTGCGAACGCTGACTGCGTCGCCGATCCGTCCAATGGCTCGACCTTCTATCAGATGACGCACGACGGAAAGCTCCATGTGATTTCGCTTTCGGCGAAGGGCGTGCTGAGCGAGCAGAAGACGGTCGACCTGGGTCTTACGAATAACATGAGCGCCCCGGCGATGTCTGGCGACAACTTGATTGTCGGTGGGCAGACGGCTACTGGATCTGCTCTGGCTCTCTATAATCTGAAGACTGGTAAGACCACGATGGTCACCGCTGCTGACGGTAAAGAGCTACCGGCCGGATTTAACGGTATTGCTGCTACTCCGCTGGTGAGTGTTCAGGGCGGCAAAACCTATGTGTACTTCACCGTTAATAGCGCGGATAGCAAGGACTACGTCAGCTACTCTGCTGGTGGTGGGGTGTATCGCTATACGCTCGGCGATGCAGAGGCGACGCAGATTTATGATGCGGCTGGCCATTACCAGTACTGTGACTCTCCGGTCATTGCCGATGCATCTGGCAACCTGTACTACATCAATGACTCGGGCACGCTGTTCAAGCTTGGGGCCGTTGAGTCTTGGACGGTTGCCTTTAATTCCAACGGCGGGTCTGCTTGCGACACTAAGTTTGTTGCCACGGCCGATGGCAAGCTGGTCAAGCCGGCCGATCCGACGCGCGATGGCTACACTTTCGGCGGTTGGTATACCGATGAAGCCTGCACGCGGGCGTATGACTTCGCCACGCCGGTGACGGCCGATCTGACGCTGTATGCCAAGTGGGCCAAGAATGCCACCAACCCTGGCGGTAATGGCGGCGCTGGTTCCAATAGCGGCAGCGGTTCTGGTACCGGTACTGGTTCCGGCGCTGGCGCTGGCGCGGGTTCTGGTTCCGGCTCGAAGGGCGGCGCTATCGCCCCGGGTCAGAAGCCGGTGACCAAGACGACGGTGTCGACCAAGGCCGAGACCAAGGAAAACAAGTCCGACAAGAAGTCCGATTCCAAGTCCGATACGGGTGCTGCTTCTACGACCACTGCTAAGAAGTCCTCTAGTGCTTCCGAGCAGGAGACTGGCACCAACCCGCTCGCCATTGTTGGCGTTGCCGCCGGCGTCATCGGTCTCGCCATCGTCGGCGTGTTCGTGTTCACCAAACGTCGGTAGGTGAGGGTTGTGTCCAATAAATCCAAGGACGCTGACCCCAAGCAACCAGATTCCTCGTTCATTCAGTTCGACGATGCAAAGCAACAGGGCGCCGCTTCGGCGGCGTCCGCCTCTCGTCGCAAGGCGCTCCTTGGCGTTCTTGCTGCCGCGTGCACCATTCTGATCGTCGTCTCGCTGGGCTTCGTCCATCCTTCCGAGAGCGGCGCCTGGTCCATTGACTGGATCGTTCAGACCGTGACGGGGGAGAGCGTCGTCGCCAAGGACACCAAGGGGTCTGGCTCGTCTGCCGCTTCGGGCGAGGCTAGTTCCAAGGATTCCAAATCTTCGGATGCTGCAAAAGATGAGTCCAAGGGCTCGAACGACGCCAAGGATGATTCCGAGTCTTCGCACAAGGAATCGGACAAAAGCTCGGATAGCAAGAAGTCCGATGGTCAGGACAGCAAGAGGTCTGGCGATAAATCCGCTGCCCAAAATACGGGAGCCGGTGATACTTCCAATGTGTCTGGCGGTGCTTCTTCGGGCGGCGGTCAGTCGTCTGATGGAGCCTCATCCTCTAATGGCGGAAGCGCTTCCTCGGGCGGTCAGGGCGGCTCGCAGGAGTCCAACTACGTAACGGTGACGGTTTCGGTCACATCGAGTGCTGTGGGCAATCCTGTGTCCTCTGGTGGCACCTTTACCTTTAACGAAGGCGCTACCGTTTACGATGCCCTGTGCGCGCTGGGCCTTTCTGTCAACGCACACGGCTCGTCGTACGGCACGTATGTTTCCGCGATTGGTGGTTTGGCCGAGAAACAGTACGGCGGCACGAGCGGGTGGATGTACTCCGTCAACGGCACAACGCCCATGACGGCCTGTAGTAACTACGTTCTCTCAAACGGCGACAACGTAGTCTGGTATTACGTTACAGGCTAGAGGCCTCGACATAGCGCGCCAGACGGGCGGTTCGGACCAACATCCGAGCCGCCCGTTTTTCATGCGAATGGGACTGGATCGCCGGGTCTCTCGGCAAACAAAAAACCGGTTGGAACGGGAATTCCAACCGGTTATACATTCAAGCAAATAGTGAATCGACTATGACCGTGCGCCCTCGAGGAAGAAGCGGCGGCTGAAGTAGTTGTACCAGGTGACGAGGAACGTGGCGATGGCCTTCATGGCCTGGTAGCCGATGCTCAAAAACGTGACGCCCACAAACATGTACAGGTCGTTGAGGCCCAGGCCGATCACCGACAGGATGGTGAAGATCGTGAACTCACGCTTGCGGCTCATGCCTTCGCGGTGGTCGAACACGTACTTCATGCTGAGCCAGTAGTTGACCACGACGGACGTGATAAACGAAACCGTGGTGCTCATCAAAAAGTCGAGGTGGAACAGCTCGACGAGCGCAATGAGCATGCCCCAGTCGATGCCAAAGGAGATAAGACCCACGACAGCAAACTTGAGGAACTGCTTGGTATGAGGTTGTGCCAGCGCCTTGCGCACGTAATCACATCCAATGCGTTGATGAATCGAGCAGAGGATACTTTAGAGCTTTTACAAGGGAAACGTAAGGTCTTTGCCAATAACTATATGAACTCGCCAAATTTTCAAGAGCTAATCCGCAAACGTAAAATATTTGCCCGTAAACGAGCGACACCCACGGACGATACTGCGCTGAGTGCGCGTCGTCCGTGGGCGCCGTAATGCTGCAGGGGTTTCGAGCTATTTTGTCTCGTCGCCCTCCAGGAAGAATTTTCGAGTCACAAAGTTGTAGACCATGACAAGCGCGGTGGCGCAGATCTTGGCGATATTGGCCTCGAGTCCCAGGCCGGCGTTGAGCGCCAGCACGATGCCGTCGTTGAGCACCAAACCGATCACGGACAGCACGACAAAGATGATGAACTCGCGGCGGCGGCTCATGCCTTCCTTGTGCGCAAACACGTACTTCATGCTTGCGAGGTAGTTAAAGATGAGTGAGATGATAAAGCCGCTGGTGTTGGCGATTAGGATGTTGAGGCCCAGACCGTAGTGGAGCAGATTCATAATGCCAAAGTCGATAACCGTGGCAATGACACCGACGACGCCAAATTTCATGATCTGCGCAAGGAGCTTTTGCATGGTACCTGCCTTAAGCTGGCGCCGAAGCGCCGCGGGGATGACAAACTCAGCAAGTTTAGCCAATCCCCGCGGGTGGTGCTAGGCGCGCTCCTCGATAGCACCGTTTCTATATGCATCGAGCAGCTGACGCAGGTCTTGGATTTGGCTGCGGATCTTGGCGCCAGTATCGGTGTCGCTCACCATGCGGCGACGGTCCGCTTGGTCAAAACGGTTGGTCTCGCTTTCGATGTCCACGTTGCGCGTGAGTGCCTCGGCAACCGTCGTAAAGGCCCGGTGCGACTTGAGGCGGCAGCCGCGCGAGCTCGAGATGAGCGTATAGCCGGCGATGCCCGTCTTGGGATGGTAAGCGCGGCAGAAGCCGCCATCGATGACCAGCAGCTTGCCCTCGGCGCGGATGGGCTGCTCGCCCTTGGTGGTTTTAACGGGCGTGTGGCCGTTGATGATGTGGCCGGTCGGCGAGCATGCCATGGGCGCGACGCCAAACTCGCGCATGATATCATCGCAGACCGAGGGCGACTTGGTAAGCGTAAAGTACGGGTCCATCGGCTCGACCCAGGTGCTCTTATCGGCGATATAGGCGCGCTCAAAGGTGCGCACCAGGCGTCCGCTGGCGGGTGAATTGAAGCCAATCCACAGGTACCACATCCAGTCGAGGGCATCGCGGTCGCCCACGCGCCACGCGCGGCGGGCGATGTGGTCGCAAAAATCGAGATAATCGCGGCCAGCGTGCCAGGTGCCCAGGCAGTTCATGCTGCTAAAGGTGCCGTCTTCGTTGAGCGGAACGCAGCCGTGGAAGAGCAGGTTGCCGTTGGCGACCTTGTAAATCGAGCCGTGGGAATAGAGGAAATCGATATGGCGATGCAGGTGATCGGCGGTGACAAACTCTGACACGAGCTTGTCGATGATGTGCTGCTCCTGAGACGTGAGCGTGTAGGGGTCCGCCGGGTCGACGGTGGGGAAGTCGTTGGTCGTGAGCGGCCACACGCTGTCGTCGGCGAGCGTGACCGTGCCGGTGTCGTGGTCGATCTTGTCGAGTAACAGGCGGTCGGTCATATCGAACTCGGGGTGGCGCTGGATAATCTGGCCCTCGAGCTTAAAGAGCAGCACGTTGATGGCCTTGATCAGCGGGGTGATGGACTCACCGGCGGTGTAGGTGGCATCGGCAAAGGCGACAAGCTCACGCAGCGAGATGCCGTAGTCGTTCTCCAGGATCTCGTAGTTGTCGTAGCGTAGGTTGTTGCGCAACACCGTGGCGATGCAGGCGGGCTCACCGGCCGCAGCGCCCATCCACAGCAAGTCGTGGTTGCCCCACTGGATGTCGAGTGAATGGTAGGTGAGCAGACGGTCCATAATCTTGGCCGCGCCGCCGCCGCGGTCGAAGATGTCGCCCACCAGGTGCAGGTGGTCGACGGCCAGGCGCTTGATGAGCGAGGCGAGCGACTCGATAAAGTCGTCGGCGCTGGCGGTCTCCAGGATGGACTCCACGATGCGCTCGTGATAGCGCACGCGATAGTTGTTCTCGTCCGGGTGCGTGTGCAACAACTCGTCGATGATGTAGGCGTAGTCGCGCGGGATGGCCTTACGCACCTTGGAGCGCGTGTAGCGGCTTGAAAGTGAGCGAGCGACCATGATGAGCTGGTCAAGCATCGTCTTGTACCAGGTTGGCGAGTCCTCGCGCCGGCTGCGGACCAGGTCGATCTTCTCGCGCGGGTAGTAGATGAGCGTGCACAGCTCGCCCTTTTCGTCAAAGGTGAGCGTGTCGCCAAAAATTTCGTCGACATGCTCGCGCACGACGCCCGAGCAGTTGTTGAGGATGTGCATAAAGGCTTCGTATTCGCCGTGCACGTCACTCATAAAATGCTCAGTGCCTTTGGGCAGGTTGAGAATGGCCGAGAGGTTGATAATTTCGGTAAATGCGGATTGTTCGGTGGGGAACTGTCTCGACAGCAGGCGCAGATACTTGAAGTCTTGCGGGTTGCGATCGAATGCGACCATGAAACACCTTCCGATATGGTTGGTAAAACTGATAAACAGCGTCTAACGTTTATCAGTATGCGCCGCTTTTGTTTCGATTTTGCGCCAGCGGCTGAATTGTCGGCTGAACGGTTTGGTAAATCGATTTAGTGAAGGTAGATGTGTTGGTCGGGTGGAGACGACAGAGGGTGTTTTCTCAGATATTTATGCGTCGGGTCGGTGGAGACGATGGTGGTAAAGATGTTCACTATTTTTGGTTCGATTTGGTAAATAGTGGACATATGTACCGCATGTAGGCTCACTGTGCGATAATTTGCGCAGCAATGAGTAAGGAGCCTCATATGAGTGATTTTGTCCTGACCTGTGAATCCGCCGCCGATCGAACCCGTGAGTTCTTTGCGTCGCGCAATATCCCTGTCGTGTGTTTTCATTACGAGATCGACGATGTTGTCTATACGGACGATCTGTATCAGTCGATTACGCCGGACGAGTTTTTTGCCCAGATTGCCGCGGGCGCCATGCCCAAGACGTCTCAGGTGAGCGTGGGTGAGTACGAGGAGTTTTGGGAGCCGTTTGTTGCCGAGGGTAAAGACGTGCTGCACCTGACGTTGTCGTCGGGTATTTCGGGCACGTATGGATCGGCCTGCGTCGCGGCGCAGATGCTTGCGGATCGCTATCCCGAGGGCGGCAAGGTGCGCGTCATCGATTCGCTGGCGGCGTCTTCGGGCTTTGGCCTGTTGCTGGAATATGCCGCCGATGTGCGCGATAGCGGGGCTTCACTCGACGAGACGGCTGCCTGGATCGAGGAGCACAAGCTCAACCTGCACCACTGGTTCTTCTCGACCGATCTGTCGAGCTACCTGCGCGGCGGTCGCATTTCGGCCGCGAGCGCGATCATCGGCACGGCGCTTAAGATTTGCCCGCTTATGACGGTCGATTGCGAAGGTAAGCTGTCGCCACGTGAGAAGATTCGCACTAAGAAGCGCGCGATTTCCGAGATGGCTAAGACCATGATGGCACACGTGCAGGACGGTGCGGATTATTCGGGTAAGTGCATCATGTCGCACTCGGCGTGCCGCGAGGATGCCGAGGCAGTTGCGGCGCTGATTGAGGAACAGGTTCCGCAGCTTAAAGGCAAGATTGAGATCAATGACATCGGTACTCTGATTGGCTCGCATACCGGACCTGGTACGGTGGCGCTCTTCTTTATGGGCGACAAGCGCGTGGATTAATTTGCCCCATCACGTCGCTGCATGTTTGTTCAAGCGAAAACGGCCCGCCTCACGTTTGTGGGGCGGGCCTTGCTGTTGCGGCTAGCGTTTCTTTCCGCGGAAGAAGAAGCCGTGCAGTGATGGCTTGAGGCCGCGATTGGCGCGATGCTCTTCTACGCGCTCGTGGATCGAAGCAACGCGCTCGATGACTTCGTCGGGAATCGGCACGTCGGGATTCATGTTCTCGACCTGGCTGACCTCGGCGGCGGCGACCTGGTCGATAATGGGCACATCGTCGCGCGAGATGACAGGTGTGGCGTCTTCCTTCATCTTGCGATAACGCTGCATCATGTCGGTCTGTAGCTGCTGGGCCGAAGGCGGCGTCCAGATGATGGCGTTGGCGCCGGCGGCGATGGTCTCACGGATGCTCTCGGGCGTCTTGCCGCCCGGCGCGATAAGCGGCAGGTTGGGATAGTGCTCGCGCAGCTCGCGTAGGACCTGGGGCGTGTTCTTGCCGGCGGCGATGTTGAGAATCTTGGCGCCGGCGCGCACCTTAGCGTGGGCATCGTCGTCGCAGCGAACGACCGTGGCGATGACGGGGATGTCGGCGATGTTGGTGATGTGCTCTACCATCTCGGCAGTAGCGGGGGAGTTGACCACGCAGCCCGCCGCGCCCTGCATCTCGGAGACGGCTGCCATCTGCACGGAGCGCTTGCCGGTCGTAGTTCCGCCGCCCACGCCTACAAAGACCGGGCACTCGGCGACGGTCAGCAGCGCTTGCGTAATGGCGGGCTGCGGCGTGAAAGGGTAGACCGCAAAGACGGCATCGGCGTTAGAGTTGCGGATAACCGCGACGTCGGTGGTGTAAATGAGCGACTTGATGCGTCGGCCGAAGAGCGTAAAGCCGCTGGCCTCCTCGATCTCGTCGGGCATGCGAAGGGCCGCCTTGCGCAAACGCCCGTCGATGGGCAGCGGCTCCATGGGGAGCAGTCCGTTGGGGGTCACGGCTACCTGGGGCTCGGTGAACTCGTCTGCGAGCTCGACCTCGGAGAAATCGACCGAGGCGACGATGTCCTCGTGAACCTCGGCGGGTACATCGATGGGAACTTGGTCGTTTGCCGCGGCAGGCGTGTCGAAGGAGCTGGTGCCGACGAAGGCGTCGACGCGCTCATTTAGATCGTTGAGGGTATCCATGGAGACTCGATTCTATGTGATGACGGCCGGCGCGATGCAGCCGGAATTGCGAATGCTAAATCGTTTGACGAGTTGATTTTTCCCCGCCGCGCCATCCGTTAGACCGAAGGGCCGGCGAACGTGAAGGAGCTGTGGTGGCGGGGATCGAGGTGCTATCTTGAAAGTCCCGCTTAAAAGAGAGGTGACGCGGTATGGAATTTTCGGCAATGTTGGGCTCGATTGGCCTGTGTGTAGGCGCAATCGTTGCCGCCGCGGTCATCTACTTTGTGGTCACGGCCATTAAGGGCAAAAGGACCGAACGCAAGGAGCGCGCGATGCTTAAACAGCATCGCGACCAGCAGGGCAAACGCGCACAGAGATAGCTTGTTGAGTTTTTGATCCGTGCGCTAGCTGCGTTTTCGGATCAGGGCAATGTAGAAGCCCTCAAAATCGCGGCTAGGCGGAATGGTCAGCGTGCCGGGCATACCGTTGGCGACGGCCGAGACATGGCCGGCAGCGATGGCCTCAGTGAGGGCATCGCACTCGATATGCGGCTCCTCGCCGGCATCCTGGGCGCGACGCGCTTCGCTTTCGCTCGGCGTGCCGTCGAGGGGGATAAGCTCGCAGTCCATGTGCTTGTCGAGGGCCTCTTGCAGGGCGTCCTCGTTTTCCTGCGGCAAGATCGAACAAGTCGAATAGACGAGCGTGCCGCCCGGTTTGAGGGCACCCATGGCGCGGTCCAGAAGCGCGCGCTGCGAGCGGGCGCACTTGCAAAGCAGCTGCTCGGTGAGCCCGCGCAGGCTTTTCTCGTTGCCGCTGATGACGGTGCCCGTGCCGGTGCAGGGGGCGTCGAGCAGGATGCGGTCAAAGCGGAAGAACTCGTCGAGCTCGCGTGCGTCGATGCGCATGACGGGCACGTTTTTTGCGCCTTGGCGGTGGAGGTTGGCTTCGAGCTTCTCGGCGCGGGGAATGCTCATCTCACAGGCGGTGAGGTGTGCCTGTCCCTGCGTGAGGGCGGCGATCTGCGTCGTCTTGCCGCCAGGGGCTGCGCACATGTCCAGGATGTCCTCGCCTGCCTGGGCGCCCAACACCAAAGGCGGCATCATGGACGACAGGCTCTGTAGGTAGATCTTGCCGTCGCGGTAGATGTCGAGATCCCACAGATCGGAAACCTGGGCCTTCGGCAGGATAAAGGCGTCTGGGTACCAGGCGACGGGGTTGTGGGCGATGCCGGCGGCATCGAGCGCCGCAGCGATGTCCTCGGCGGTTGCCTTGAGCGTGTTGGCGCGCAGTGTGACTGGGCGTGTGGCCGCGGCGCCAAAGCCCTCGATCATGAGCTCGGCATCGGTGGGGGCATAGGCGCCGGCGACCGTGTCGACCGTAAAGCGCGGCAGGTCGGCGGCGCAGGGAAGGGCGGCAAGCTGGTCGGAAAGCTCGGTGGCGGCAAACTGCCTAAGCTTGAGCTCGGGCTTAACCTGCTTTTTCTGCTTACGACGACGCGGCTTGGACATCCGTCTTTCCTTCCCATTCCATTACATGTCGAGTGTTGTTTTAGTACTGGCTCTCGTGCTTGCTGAAGAAGTCGAAGCGCGGGGGCAGCGGCTTCACGCGGTGCTCACCGGGCTTCTCGCCCTGGCTCTCCACAAACTCATCCGTGGAGGCAAAGATGTTATTCCAGCTAAAGAAGGCGACCGGATCGACGTCGAAGTACTCGCAGATGAGCTCGCAGCCGGCCGGCACAATACCGTGCATGAGCACGGTCGCCACGCGCAGCTCGGTAAAGGCGTCGACGAGGGCCTGCGTCATCGCGGCGTTTGCTGGCTCGCCCTCGAGCTTGTTGGCGGCCTTGGAGGCGTCGCTCCAGCGCTTGTTGGCGGCGCGCAGGTAGTCGTCGCACACGGCAAGCGCGCGGTGCGTCTCGAACTTGTACATGGCCTGCTCAAAGGCGAGGGCTGCCTGCTGGGCGGCTTCGACCACGGTGTCAGAAGCGGCACCGGCGGGGATGCAGCCGTTGCGGTAGGGGCTCTCGTCGCCTTCCTTGACGGCGACGCCGTAGAAGCAGCTGCGGGCCAGACGGTTGAACACGCCGGTCAGCAGCGCGCTCTCCTTAAGGGCCGGGTCGATAACGCGCTTGTCGTCGCAGGCGCGCACCTCGTTGCCGTCCTTGTCCTTGCCGGTCACACGCGTGTCGTATGCCTTGGGGCTAAAGCTCACCGGCTTCTCGGACAGGCCGAGCGACAGCCAGTGCGCACGCATCTGCTCGCAGGTGTAGTGGTTGAGCAGGTCGTCTGCCGGCGGGGGAGGCGTCTGCGAGGACGAGCTGGCCTTTTTGCCCATGTAGAGCAGGTGGTAGCAGGCGCTGACGGTGCTCTGCGTGAGGTCCCATCCCAGGGCCTCCCACATGGCGGTCTGCGCGATGCAGTAGAAGTAGATGTTGTCCTGACCGATAAACTGGTAGATCTGTGCGTCGTCTGAGCACCACCAGTCGCGCCAGTCGAGCGAGCTGTGCTGGTAGGTGGGCGCGGGGACCTGCGTGGAGTCGGCAGCGGGCTCGCCCATGAGGGCGGCATCCTGGGCGGCGACGCCCTCGGTCACGCCGGCGGCCTTGGCATCGCGCGCGAGCACGGTACGCGTATAGCTGATGGGCGCCCACAGGCTCTCGGGCCAGCACCAGCAGGTGACGTCGGAGACGCCATCGACCTCGGGCACCGGAACGCCCCAGTCGATGTTGCCGGTGATGCGGAAGGGCACGAGTGCCTTGCCGCTGCGGAAGCGCACGCCGCCGTTGGCGAGCACCGCGTGGGCGTCATCGCGCTCCTTCCAGCTGGGGAAGGTGACGGTAAAGCTGCTCTTGTTGCCCTCGGGCTCCAGCACGGTGTGCTCGGGGAGCTGGTCCTCGACGGCGTCGAAGGCCTCGCGGAATTTGTTCTGAATGTAGAGCTGAGCCGGCAGCAGCCACTCATCCATGGTCTTGGAGACCACGGAGCGAACCTGCAGGTTCTGGGCGAGCTTGGCGGTGTAGGTCTTCATAAAGTCGAGGTAGGCCGGCAGGTCGAAGTAGAGGTTGTCGACCGGGCGCAGCTCGGGCACCTCGCCGGTGAGCTGGCTCTTGGGCGCGATGAGCTCCTCGGGCTCAAACTGGTGACCCAGGTCGCACTCGTCGGCGTAGGCTTTCTCGGACTTGCAGCCCTGGATGGGACAGCGGCCGATCACCTGGCGGCCGTTGAGGAACGTGCCGGCCTTGGCGTCGTAGAACTGCAGCGTGGAGCGCTTGGAGATGGTGCCCTGTTCGTGCAGACGCTCGATAATCTCGGCGGTCACCTCGTTGTGAATCTGCGCAGCCGGCTCAAGGCCCGAGCCGCCGTAGATATCGCAGCTGATGTTGTAGTTGTTGAGGGTCGCGGCCTGGCGGGAGTGATTGGACTCGACATACTCGCCGATGGACTTATCGTAGCCTTCGTTCTCCTTGAGCTTGCGGTAGCTCTCCATGATGGGCGAGCCGTAGCAGTCGGTGCCCGAGGTGAAGATGACGTTCTCGCGGCCCAGACGGTCGCGCAGGAAGCGGGCGAAGAAGTCGGCAGGGACAAAGACGCCGCCAACGTGGCCAAAGTGAAGGCCCTTGTTGCCGTAGGGCTCGCCGGCGGTAACGATGGCGCGGCGAGGCCAGCTGGGACGGTCGTTCATGGAGTATTTGGATGCCATGGGACTCCTTCGCATATGGTGAGAGCGCAGCCGGGCGTGGGGCTCGGCGGCGCGGTGGTCAATTCGTGCATATCGTTCGACATTATCGCACATGCGGACGGGTACGTGGCAGGGGCGCTATCCTAAGATGCTATGAATGAGATTTCCAACATACATGCGTTTGAAGACGAGGATTTTCTGCACGCCTGCTTTGTGTGGGGGATGACCGTGCTCGGCGCATTTGCCGTGTGCTTGGTGCCGGTGTTTATGTTGCTGGGTGGGCCTGCAGACTTGGATGCGGCTGACGCGGGCGGCTGGATGGCTGTCGTGGGCTGGATAGTCGGCTTGGCTGCGATCTCAATGGCGTCGTTCGCCGTGCACGAGCTGGTGCACGGTGTGTTTTTTAAGCTGCTGGCGCCTGCGGGCGCGAAGGTGACCTTTGGGGCGAATCGCGAGACGGCGATGATCTATGCCTGCGCCGAGGGCGTTGTGTATTCGCGCCGGCGGTACATGGCGGTTTGCCTGGCGCCGACGGTTGTTGTGACGGCGGCGCTTGCCCTGGGGTTTGCGTTTTCGGGCTATCCGCTGCTGTGCTACCTGGCGGCCGGCTTGCATTTGTCGGGCTGTGTGGGCGACTGGTATTACGTGCGGACCATTTTGCGCGACCGCCGCATTGTCGCCTGCGAGGATACGTCCATTGGCGTGCGCTTTTTCGGGTGAGGAGATGTCGATGAAGCCGTTGTTGCTGCATGCGTGCTGTGCGCCGTGCTCTCTTGAGCCGGTCCGCCTGCTGCGCGAGGAAGGGTTTGAGCCCACAATCTGCTGGACAAACCCCAATATTCAGCCGCACGATGAATGGCAGCGGCGTTTGGACGAGCTGCGCCGGTGGTGTGCCGATGGCGACATCGATCTTATCGAGGCGGGGGAGGACCGGGGGCGCTGGGAGGCCGGCGTGGCCCCGCTGGGCGCCGATCGAGCCCGTCGCTGTCGCGCATGCTATGCCCTGCGTCTGGCCGAGGCGTGCCGTGTGGCCCAGGAGCGCGGGTTTGAGTTTGTGGGCACGACGCTCGCCGTCTCGCCGTACCAGTTGTTCGAAACCTGCAATGATGTGTTGGAGCGTCTGGCTGCTGCCCGCGGTCTCACTCCGGTGATTCGCGATTTTCGCCCGTATTACCCCGAGGCCACGCGTCGTTCGCGCGAACTGGGCATGTATCGGCAGAACTACTGTGGCTGCCGCTTCTCGGCTGTCGAGGCGGCCATGGACCGCGCCCGCATCCGCGACGAGCGCAAAGCGTCCAAAAAGTAGTTCTTTTGGGCTGGCAGCCTGCTAGGATGTAGAGCGGACTTTAACTATATAAGGAGTATCCGACGTGTCTATGCGTACCGATGATTTTGACTATAACCTGCCCGAAGAGCTCATCGCCCAGGCTCCTGCCGAGCCGCGCGACTCCTGCCGCCTGCTGGTGGTGGATCGCAAGGGCTCCCAGGCGGGAACGCCGCTGGAGCACGGCGGTACCGTTGAGCACCGTATCTTCCGCGACATCATCGACTATATCGAGCCGGGCGACGTGCTCGTCATCAACCAGACGCGCGTGATGCCGGCCCGTTTGATCGGTCGCAAGACGGGCTCGGGCGGCGTGGTCGAGACGCTGCTGCTCAAGCGCCGCGAGGATGTTGACCCGCTGGGTCACGTTTGGGAGTGCCTGGTCAAGCCGGGCAAGCGTCTGAAGCCCGGTGCCCAAATTGAGTATCGCGCCGGTGGCGCCCATGCGCCCGAGGGGGCTCCCGTGGTGCTGACGGCCGAGGTCGTCGACTTTGTCACCGATAGCCGCGGCGGCCGACTGGTGCGTTTTGAGCCGGCCGGTTGCAACGCCGCCGGCGATCCGCGCACGCTCGACGAGGCCATTCATGCTGCCGGTCACGTGCCGCTGCCGCCCTACATTACCGATTACGAGGGCGATCCCGAGAAGTACCAGACCGTCTACGCCATGAAGGAGGAGCACTCGGCTGCCGCTCCCACGGCGGGTCTGCACTTTACCCCCGAGCTCATGGCTGCCATCGAGGCCAAGGGTGCGAAGTTTGCCGCCGTCGAGCTCGAGGTGGGCATCGATACCTTTCGCTTGGTGGAGGAGGACGACCCTACGCAGCACGTCATGCACACCGAGCGCTACCACGTATCGCAGGAGGTGGTCGACGCCGTGCACAAGGCCAAGGCCGAGGGACATCGCGTGATCGCCGTCGGCACCACCGCGGTGCGCTCGCTCGAAAGCGCGTTTGACGCGGAGGCGTCGGTGTCCGATCCAGCCGTGACGGCGCGCTATTTTGAGGGCCGCGAGGACGGGGCTGATACGCTCGGCCGTGGCGACATCGTGGTACGCGAGAACGCCACGACGCAGCTCTACCTCATGCCCGGCTCGACCTATCACGTGGTCGACGCGCTGATCACGAACTTCCACGTGCCGCGCTCCACGCTCATGATGCTCGTAAGCGCGCTTGCCACCCGCGACCAGATCATGGATGCCTACGCCGCTGCCATCGAGGAGCGCTACCGCTTCTTCAGCTTTGGCGACGCGATGCTCATTTGTTAGTTACGCGGTTCTACGAACCGCGTAACTACTCGACGCTGCGCGGGCCGCATTTGGACAATCTGACGTTCAACTTCAAGGGCGC
>CABQSP010000007.1:0-45216 GCA_902466855.1 uncultured Collinsella sp.
CGATCGCCAAAGCCGCCGCGACCGCCACGGTCGCCGCCACGGCCACCACGGTCGTC
This sequence comes from uncultured Collinsella sp., assembly GCA_902466855.1. Classification (GTDB taxonomy): domain Bacteria; phylum Actinomycetota; class Coriobacteriia; order Coriobacteriales; family Coriobacteriaceae; genus Collinsella. The sequence goes on from CABQSP010000007.1 coordinate 57, forward strand.
ACGGCCGCCGCGAGGACCGCGATCCTCGTCCAGGCCCATGGCGACGAGCGGAGCGATAACCTTATCGAGAGCGGCCATCAGCTCGGTGGCCTCCTCGTAAGAAAGCTCGGGCAGGAGCTTCTCCTTCTTGTTGGCAAGCTCGACCAGGCCCTCAGCGGCATCCTCGGCAGCGAAGACGACGATCTTGCGCATATCGCCCTCGGCGTCGTCGATGCGGCCGACCAGATCGGCAGCCTCGGCCTCGGCCATCAGGCCATCGAGCTCACGGAGGCGCATGCCCAGCAGGTCGGACATTTCCTTCTGCTCCATCTTGGGCTTGAGGTCAAGAAGCTTGATGGCGCGCTCGATGTTCGCCATGCGCTCGGCCTTGGCCTCCTCCTCCTTAGAAATAGCAAAGCGACGGCTACGCAGCAGGCGGGCGGCCTTCTGCATCTTGTCCATCAGCTCTTCGTCATCGTAATCAACGGCGGCCTCGACAACCTCGGCCTCCTCCTCGGCGGAAACCTCGTCAGCAGCCTCAACCTCGGCAGCTTCGGTCTCCACGGTCTCGACTGCCTCGACCTCGGCAGCCATGGTCTCGTTCTCGGTCTCGTTCATGATCTCTTCGTTCTCGGACATGAGACTCCTTCTTGGCCCTCTCGGGCATCATCGCCCCATTCGCGGGGCCCGTCGCGCACTCTTTGCGCTTTAAACATTCATGCCTCTCGGCAAAACGTCCATTAGTTTATGGTGTCGCCATCCAATCTAGCTGCAGAATCTATGTGCACACATTAATGCGACATGTGCGACTCGCGACGAGCGTACACCAGCGACGCCACGAACCCGACCACGGCAATTACAGCCGCCACACGCACGGCAGCCGCAAATCCAATCGCCTGGGCAACGTCCGTCGCAGCGCCAGCGGCGTCGGCGGTCGCGGCAGAACTCGAGAGCAGACCGATAAACAGCGACGGGCCAAACGATGCGGCAATCATATTCCACGTGTTAAGCAATGCCGTTCCGTGAGGATGTTCAGCGGCGGGCAGCGTCTCCAAGCCGGCCGTTTGCGAGGGGCTCAGCACCAAACCGACTCCGGCATACACCACAACGGTCAGCGCCACGACGACGCCGATATTCATGCTTGCCGCCGTCATCGAGATTGCAATCTGCCCCACGGCAATCAGGGCAAAGCCGACCGGCAGCAGCGGCCATGCGCCACGAGCGTCCATCACGCGTCCGCCCACAATCGAGGTCACGGCGTTGCAGGCAATCGCCGGCAAAATGAGCAAGCCCGCAATAAGTGCGGTCATGCCGTATGCGCCCTCAAAATAGAGCGGCAACAAAACGCTCATCGAGAACGTCGTCATCATCGACACCACCACAAGCAGGCACGCAGGCCAAAAACGAACGCTCGCCATGGGACGCACGTTAAGCACCGGATGCTCGAGCTTGAGCTGACGGGCCGCAAACAGGCCGAGCAGCACAATGGCGGCGAAAAGCGCCACGATGCCGGCAATCAGATTGGTCGAGAACTCGCCTACGGAATACACAAATGCCGTAATGCCGGCGGCGAGCAAAACAACCGACAGAATATCAAGCGTGGTGTTCGAGCGCTCTCCGACATTCTGAACAAGCTTTACGCCCGCCGCAGCGACCACAACGCCGCCCACCAGCGGCACTACGAATACCGCCCTCCAGCCAAACAACGTGCACATAAGACCGCTGATCACGGGTCCAAACGCCGGTCCTAGCGTAATGCAGGCGCCGCCCAGGCTCAGATACAAACCGAGCTTCTCGCGCGGGGCGCAAGACAGCACCACGTTCATCATGAGCGGGAACAAGATGCCCGATCCCGCAGCCTGCAAAATACGACTTGGCAGCAAAACGCTAAACGACGGAGCGACCAGGCACAGGACTTCGCCGGCGACCATGCATCCGCATGCGAAAAACAGCAGCTTGCGCGTCGAGAAACGGCCGGACAGGAAGGCCATGATGGCCGTAAAGATCGACGTCACGATCATGTAGCCCGAGACGAGCCACTGTGCCGTGGTGGCACTCACCGAAAAGGCTGCCATAATGTCGTGCAACGCCACGTTAATGATGTTCTCGTTAAACGCGGCAACAAAGGCTGCAATATACATTACGACGAGAATCGCCGCAGAGGCCGATGGCGTTACTTGAACTTGTTGCTGAGATTTGCTCCCCATGCATTTCCTTCCTCTTGGAACGACAGTCGCATCGCCCCAGAGGAACGGTCCAGGGCGAAAAATGAGCCCTAGACTTACGCCAGACGCCGTACACGACGAATCTGGCAACATGGTCCAACATCGAAAGATTGTAACGCGGACGCACAGCTTTCCTTCCGCGCTATTATTAAAAGTCCACGAAAGCATAAGACATGAGGAGCCCGCCATGATTAAGCCCATCATGAAATCCGAGTTCTTTTTGCGCCTGCCTTCCGAAGACGCGGGACCCGACGATGCCGCGACCGGGCAGGACCTCCTGGATACACTCCACGAGCATGAGCGCGAGTGCGTGGGCGTCGCCGCCAACATGATCGGCGTGCGCAAACGCATCATCTGCGTAAAGGACGGCAACAGGACACTCCTGATGTACAACCCTCAAATTCTTGAGCAGGTCAATGCCTATCAGACGAGCGAAGGATGTCTCTCGCTGATCGGCGAGCGTCCCTGTACCCGCTATCGCCGCATTAAGGTGGAGTATTTGGACGAGAACTTCGTCCACCGCATCAAAAACTTCTCGGGCTACACCGCCGAGATCATCCAACACGAAATCGACCATTGCTGCGGAATCGTAATCTAGTTCCGCGAGTCAAGGAAAATGATCTGTTTTCCTCCGTCCCTAATGGACCATGGTAACGACGCAGGCTGAGCACACGACAGCGAGCGAGCCGCATTTGCACCAAGGTGGCGTGAAACGAAAGGGCGCTGACCTTCTGGTCGCGCCCTTGAAGTTGAACGTCAGATTGGTGTGAATGCGGCTCGCGCAGCGTCAAGTGGTCCGCCGTTCGGTAGAACGGCGGAACTAGTTACGCCTGGCGGTAATGGTCAAAGAAGTCGGCGAGGTCTTCAAGGGACTCTTTGAGTACTTCCATGCGCGGCAGGTACACGATGCGGAAGTGGTCGGGCTCAGCCCAGTTGAAGCCGCCGCCGCGCGTGATCAGGATCTTCTTCTCGTGCAGCAGGTCAAGGGCGAACTGCTCGTCATCGGTGATGTTGAACTTTTTAACATCCATCTTGGGGAAGATGTAGAACGCCGCACGCGGCTTAACCACCGAGATGCCGTCGATCTTGTTGAGCGCCTCATACACAAAGTTGCGCTGCTCGTAGACACGGCCGCCGGGACGGATGTAGTCGTTGACGGACTGATGGCCACCGAGTGCCGTCTGGACGATCGACTGGGCCGGCACGTTGGAGCACAGGCGCATGTTAGAGAGCATGTTGACGCCCATGATGAAGTCGCTCATGCAGCGCTGGTTGCCCGAAAGCACCATCCAGCCAATACGATAGCCCGCGATCATGTGCGACTTGGACAGACCGCTAAAGGTAACGCAGGGCAGATCGGGGGCGAGCGAGGCAATCGAGACGTGCTCGTAGCCGTCCATGCACAGGCGGTCGTAGATCTCATCGGCAAAGATCATCAGCTGATGCCTGCGCGCAATCTCGACGATGCCCTCGAGCACCTCGCGCGGATAGACAGAACCCGTGGGGTTGTTGGGGTTGATGATGACGAGGGCTTTGGTCGCGCTCGTGATCTTGGACTCCATATCCTCCAGGTCGGGATACCAATCCGCCTGCTCATCACACAGATAATGTACGGGATGACCACCAGCAAGGGTTGCGCACGCCGTCCAGAGCGGATAGTCGGGGCTGGGGATCAGAATCTCGTCGCCGTTGTCGAGCAGCGCGTTCATCGAAAGCTGAATGAGCTCGGACACGCCGTTGCCCGTGTAGATATGCTCCATCTGAACATTGGGCAGGCCCTTGATCTGCGAATACTGCATGATCGCCTTGCGCGCGGAGAACAGACCACGCGAGTTGGAATAGCCTTCGCAGTCGGGCAGCTGCTGGCGCATGTCCTTGATGACCTCATCGGGTGTGCGGAAACCGAAGGGCGCCGGGTTGCCGATATTGAGCTTGAGGATGCGCTCGCCCTCGTCCTCCATACGGGCGGCCTCGTCGACGACGGGACCGCGCACGTCATACAGGACATTGTCGAGTTTGGTGGATTTAGAAAAAGTACGCATGGTGGTGCTCCTTGCAATTTGAGCTGAGGGATGGGGTTCGGGCTTGGAATCGTTGCGGGGTGATGATGCCTCGCCTTGATCGGCGTCGCCGGCGAGCAGCCAGGTAACATCGACCTCCAAAATACGGGCGAGCAGCTCAGCCACATCGCGCCGCGGGATCGTCTTGCCGCTCACATATTGGCTCATCTGACTCTTGCCGAGTTTTTTGCCGAGCATCTCCGATGCGCGGATCACGTCCGACTGGCGAACGTCGCGATCGGACATAGCCTGTCGCAGGCGATCGCTAAACGTCTCTTGGGCCACAGGAACCTCCTTGCTGGCAAAGTTCAATTTATAGAACACGAATTGAACCATGGTTCAATTTAGTAAGCAGTATAACGCGGTACCTCATTCGAAAGTTCAATTTCATAAGAAAACGTACCGGACTCCGAGATTTGCCCAAAGCGGACAATGACATGCACGCGTTTAGAGGTATTCAAGGAATCGAGCAGCGGCAAGCGAAACGTCGGCCGTTCGATATATGGCGTTGATCTGCCGATGAGGATGTCCCTCAAGTGGGCGCACGGCAACATCGAACTGACAGCGGCGCAAGATGAGCGCGGGAAGAATGCTCACGCCCAAGCCGTCCTCGACCATAGCCATAATCGCATAATCATCCCAGGTCGACAGCTTGGAGCACACCGTCAGCCCCGCCCGACGGAACAGCGGCGTAATCTCGTCATCGGTGCCGCGTTCTAGCAGAATAAACTGCTCGTTGGCTAAATCGGCAAGAGAAACGACCTCCGCCGTGGCAAGCAAAGAGTCTGCCGGTACTACCGCCATCAACTCGTCGCGCACCAAAGACCGCGATGCCATGCCGTTTTCTCGGGGCTCACGCGGGATAAAGCCCAGGTCACAACGACCCTCAGCCACCCATTGTTCAATCTCTGAGTAATCACCCATCAGCAACTCATAATCGACGTCCGGATGATCGGCACGAAAGCGCGCAATCACCGGCGGCAGCACGTGGGTCGCCACGCTCGAAAACGTACCGATGCAGATTTTGCCGCGCATGAGCCCGCGCATCTCATCCACCCGTCGCTGCAAGCGAGTGAATTCCTCGCAGAGCGCCTCGACAGCCGGCATGACCTGCCGCCCGTCGGCAGAAAGCACTACGCCCTCGCGACTGCGGTCGAGCACCTTAAAGCCCCAATCGGCCTCAAGATCGGCCACCATACGGCTCACGCCCGACTGCGAATAGCTCAGGCGCTCGGCAGCACGCGTAAAGCTTCCGGCGCGCACCGTCTCCAGCAGCACCTGCATCTTTTGAATATTCGTTTCCACGACACGCCTCCACCTTTGCATGAGTTTTTGTCATGTTTTCCATGCATTATATTCGCTTTTCTTCTAAAGCCAGTTCACCCATAGTGAACATGTTCAGATATAAAGGGGATGTCAGCGCATGAACAACGGACTGTTTACGTACTTAGCAGCATTGCTATTGTTTGGCTCCAACGGCATCATCGCCGCTGCCATCGCGCTGCCGAGCTCCGATATCGTGCTACTACGCACGTTTTTGGGCGCACTCTCGCTTGTCACCATTCTCGCCGTCACCCAACGCCATAAGTTGCAGGCGCCATCTCGCCCCCGCGAAGCCGCAGCCCTCCTCCTCTCGGGAGCCGCGCTAGGCGCCAGCTGGATTTTTCTGTTCCGCGCCTACCAGACGATCGGCGTCGGCGTATCCTCGCTGCTGTACTACTGCGGCCCCATCATTGTCATGGCGCTCTCCCCGCTCATCTTTGGCGAAAAGCTGACCGGCGGCAAAATCGCCGGCTTTGTCGCCGTTGCTTGTGGTGCTTTTCTCATTGCAGCGCAAGGTCTAGGCGGCAATATGCCCATTGCGGGTATCGTCTGCGGTATCGCCTCGGCATTTTGCTATGCGCTGATGGTCATCGCTAGCAAGGGTGCGCCACACATCGAAGGCCTCGAGAACTCCACGCTCCAGGTGAGCGCCGCCTTTGCGACCGCGCTGGTCCTCACGCTCATCACGCAGGGCGCTCCCTCATTCCTGTCCGCCGGTGTCGCCGCCAGTATTGATTGGCGCGCCGTCATCATGCTCGGCGTCGTCAACACCGGCATCGGTTGCCTGCTCTATTTTAGTGCTGTCGCCAAGCTGCCCGTTCAGACCGTCGCGGTCGTCGGCTACCTCGAGCCGCTTTCGGCGGTCGTGTTCTCGGCCGTCCTTTTAGGCGAAGCCATAACACCGATCCGCCTGACGGGCGCCGCACTTATCATCGGCGGCGCGATTTTTTGCGAACTCGCCGGCAAACGCGCAAACGCCAAGGCTGGCATCGCCCAGACAGTGCGTGCTTAAAAGCCCCTGCTTTGAATGCTACCTGCGTAGATAAATAATCCCCAGCTGAGGATTATTGTCTAAAATAACCCGATGTGCCAAACTGCTCTTGTATATATAAAGACGGCATAAAGATTATCTGTCCTAGACAGATAACCAGATGTCCAAGGGAGTCCACGTGGCACACAACAAACTGGAGGCAAGCCCCCAAGACCAGCATGGTCAAGGCGGGCACGGAGCCATTCCCCTCTCCGCTGGCATGCTGCTCGTAACGCTCGGCGTCGTCTATGGTGACATCGGCACGAGCCCCATGTACACCATGAAATCAATCGTCGCCAACAACGGCGGCATCGGCACCGTCAGCGAGGACATGATTCTGGGCGCGCTTTCGCTCGTCATCTGGACCATGACGCTCGTGACCACGGTCAAGTACGTGGTAATCGCCATGAAGGCCGATAACCACAACGAAGGCGGCATCTTCGCCCTGTTTAGCCTGGTGCGAAAAGTAGCACCATGGCTGATCCTACCTGCCATGATCGGCGGCGCGGCGCTGCTCGCCGACGGCATCCTCACCCCCGCCGTCACGGTTACCACGGCCATCGAGGGCTTGCGCACTATCGAGTGGGGCCATGCGCTTTTGGGTGACGGCCAGACCAATGTAATCATCATCACCATCATCATTATCTGCGGCCTGTTTGCCATGCAACGCGCCGGTACCTCGTCGATCGGCAAGCTGTTCGGCCCGCTCATGACGCTGTGGTTCCTGTTCTTGGCTGGCGCCGGTCTGTTCAACATGCTCGGCAACCCGTCCATCCTGCGCGCGCTCAACCCCATCCGCGGCATCATGTTCCTGTTCTCGCCCATCAACCACTCGGGCATCATGGTGCTCGGCTTTGTCTTTCTGTCGACAACCGGTGCCGAGGCGCTCTACTCGGACATGGGCCACGTGGGCAAGGCAAACATCTATGCATCCTGGCCGTTTGTTAAAGCGGCCCTCATCCTCAACTATCTGGGTCAAGGCGCTTGGCTGCTCGCCAATAACTCCAACCCCCAGATGCTCGCAATGGATATCGTCAACCCGTTCTATATGATGCTCCCCGAGCCCCTGCGCCCCTTTGCCATCGTGCTTTCGGCCGTGGCGGCCATCATCGCCTCGCAGGCGCTCATCACCGACTCGTTCTCGCTGGTATCCGAGGCAACGCGCCTCAACCTTATGCCGCACCTGCGCATCCACTACCCCAGCGACACCAAGGGCCAGCTCTATATTCCGCTCGTCAACAACATCATGTGGGTCGGCTGCATCTTCATCGTGCTGCTATTCCAAAACTCTGAGCGCATGGAAAGCGCCTATGGCCTCGCCATCACCGTGACCATGCTCATGACCACCACACTGCTGACGAGCTATATCGCCGGCATCCTCAAGCACAAGCTGGGTGCCTGCGTCTTCGCCCTGCTCTTTGGTGCCATTGAGCTGTGCTTCTTCGCCTCGTGCCTCACTATGTTCTTTGACGGCGGCTACGTCATGATCTTCCTGGCCGCGCTGCTGTTCGGCCTTATGTATGTGTGGCGCCGCGGCACCGCCATCGAGCGCACGCAAACGATCCTGCTGCCCGTCTCCAAGTACATCGATCAGCTCAATCGCCTGCGCAACGACGAGACCTATCCCGTGCTCGCCGACAATCTGGTATTTCTCACCAACAGCCCCGACCCGCTCACGCTCGACCGCGACGTGCTTTATTCCATCCTGGACAAGCACCCCAAGCGCGCCAAGGCATATTGGTTCATCAACGTGCACGTTACCGACGAGCCCTATACGCATGAGTATTCCGTTGAGACCTTTGGCACAGACTTCCTGTTCCGCGTGCGCTTGGACCTGGGCTTTAAGGTCAACCAGCGCATCAACGCCTACCTGCGCCAGATCGTCGGCGACCTGATGGCATCGGGTGAGTTGCCGCCGCAGCATCACACCTACTCTATCTACGAGACACGCGGCAACGTGGGCGACTTCCGTTTTTGCATGCTGCGCAAGATGCTTGCCCCCGAAACGGACATCAACCGCAACGACCACCGTGTGATGGCCATCAAGTACGCCGTCCGCCGCGCCTGCGGAAGCCCGGCGCGCTGGTACGGTCTCGAGAACTCTGCCATCATCATCGAGTACGTGCCGTTGTTTGCCCGCATGCGCCCGGCCGTTAAGCTCGTGCGCACCCAGGTGCCGCTCGAGGTTCAGATTGAAGAGGCCGAGGAAATGGAAGTCGACATCTTCTCGGACGACCTGGTCAACGGCAACGAGGCCGGCAAGAGCATGGACGTCGATCCCACCGAGCTGCTCGAGAGCGTCGCCGATACGCCCGAGCAACAGCAACTCGACGGACTCGAGAGCACCCAGCTCAACGACGCCAACTTCTAGCGACGTCATAAATCAACGACAGCGGCCCTGCACCTCACGAGAGACGCAGGGCCGCTTTGCATTGCAGTAAAGCTAACGGCTACGAACGACGCGGCTCGGGAACCACGAGCCTATCGGGGCTCGCGCCCTCGGCATCCATCAGGCTCACGTAGCGAATCGACGGATCCTCATACATCGCGTAGTAATAATTGCCCGTGCGCGCGCTAAAGCATCCGGTGTAGATAGTCTTCTCGAACTTGCCATCTCCCATCCTGGACGCCCCCTCAATCATCACCACGCCCTCGAGCGAGCGGAACATGCGGACGACGTTTTCGGTCTCGCTCTCCTTTTGCGGGTAATTGGCATTGAGGTACGCCGCCTTTACAAAACGGCTCGGCGAATAGCAATCGCCCGGAATGCCGCGCATGCCGGCACCCGCGCCATAGGGCTTGAGCTCGGCGCCACGCCATGTCGCCGTCTGCGGAAAATCGCTTGTGGCGGTGATATAGGTGCGGAGGTTTTCCATGTGCCACGGGAAGGTCGGCTGGTTGGCAAGGGTGTCGACCGGATCGTCGTATACATGCAGGCCGTCAGCCATCATCTCGACCACGATGCTGCGCTGGCTGTCGCCGATAATCCAATGGAGCAGCGACACGCCCAGCCCCTCTCCGGCAGATTTGGCGACAATCACCGTATCGCGCAGCGCGGCCTCGACCTCATCGACCGTCGAGAACGTCGCTGCCACCCACAGGGGAAACTCATAGGCCGCAATATTGTTCTTGCCGTCGACAGGGCCCTCGGCATACTCGGCATAACCCGGGAAATTGAGACCCGCCACGGCAAGGCCCGCATCGTTGCCGCAGTCGAAGAACATAGGGTAGTTCTTGTAATCGATGCACATACCGATCACCGCGTGCGCCGCTGTCGCGTCGTCGATAAACGAATACGGAATGTGAAACCCGCGCGGCATCACGCGAACCTGTTGGCCGTAGTCAAAGCTCCAGTCGAGATTGCGGCCCAGATACATGTGGCCAGAATTATCGGTAAATCGAATACTCGTACACATAACGCCTCCTAGCTTTACGTTCTTTCTAATTTCATTGTCTCCAAACAAAAAGGCGCTAAACACAAAAGCCCGGACATGACAACAATGTCATGCCCGGGCCAAAAGAGACGAAGTGCGGTGCTTTGGTCCCCTTAGACCAACTTTCCAAGACAGTGGTCGATCATATGCTGGATCATCTGTGCCTCAAAGCCCGCGTAGTCGCGGCGGCACTCCTTCATCTTGCCGTCGACGATCTGATCAAAGGCGACCTTGCACTTGATATAGCGCGTGGACTTGGTGACCTCCTCGTGCGTCAGGCAGCTCTCCTCCATCTTGCTGGCGCCCAGGCCAAACACCAGACGGGGGTTGTAGAGTACGTGAGGCTCGCCGGCATCGTCCAGGTAGACGCAAACCTTCTTGGTAACGCCAATCTGGTTAGCGGCAAGGCAGCCGGCATCGTCGAGCGACTTGATGGTATCGATCAGGTCCTGAGCAACCGACTCGTCCTCGACGGTCGCAACCTCGCAACGCTGGGACAGGATAGCCTCGTCGCGGCAGAGCTCTTTAATCATACGTTCCTCCAAAGAGTTCGTTGTAACCGCTTAAGTATACGGTACCCACACATTTTCATGCGAAAAATACCGTCCGTCTGCTACAAAGCGCCGAACATCAACATGCGAGGAACAACAGCGTCGTAAAGGGGCTATAGTAGTTGAGTTCGTGTCAATCGGCCTAAACTCGGGGCCGAACAAGGAAAGGGTATGCATGGACGAACTTTTTCACGTCAGTGAGCGCAAGTCCACAATCGGGACCGAACTCCGCGCTGGACTGACAACATTCCTGGCGATGGCCTACATCATCGCCGTCAACCCCGCGGTGCTCTCGGGCGCTGGCATCGATGCGGGAGCGCTCGCCTGCGCCACCTGCCTGGGCGCCGGCATCATGACCATCTGCATGGGCATCTTCGCCAACCGCCCGCTCGCCTGCGCATCGGGCTTAGGCGTCAACGCGATGATCGCTGGAATCACCACCACCGTCTGCGGCGGTGACTGGCACGTGGCCATGAGCGTCATCTTCCTTGAGGGCGTCGTCATCTTGCTGCTCGTGCTTTGTGGCCTGCGTGAGGCCATCATGGACGCCATCCCGGTTGTCCTGCGTCACGCCATCTCGGTGGGTCTGGGCCTGTTCATCGCCATGATTGGCCTGTGCGATGCCGGCATTATCACCGCTGGCGCCGGTACACTCGTCGGTCTGGGCGACATCACCTCCCCCACCTTCATCGTCGGCATCATCTCCATCCTGGTGACGGTCGCCCTCGCCTGCCGCAACGTCCCCGGCTCGCTGCTCATCGGCATCGTCGTCGCCGTCATCGCCGGTATCCCCCTAGGTGTGACCCAGGCTCCGACCGGTATCATCGCCCCGCTCGACTTCTCGAGCATCGGTGGCCCCATCGCCGACGCCGGCGGCGTGCCCGCCATCGTCAAGGTCCTTACCGACCCCGCGCTCCTCGTCATCTCGTTCTCGCTGCTCATGAGTGACTTCTTCGACACCATGGGCACCGCGATGGCCGTGGCCAAGCAGGGCGAGTTCCTCACCGACGACGGCAACGTCGAGAATATCAAGGAGATTTTGATCGTCGACTCCGCCGCCGCTGCTGTGGGCGGTTTCATGGGTGTCTCCTCCATCACCACCTTCGTCGAGTCCACTTCCGGCGCCGCCGACGGTGGCCGCACGGGCCTCACCTCCGTCACCACCGGCGTGCTGTTCATTCTCGCCGCGTTCTTCTCCCCCATCGTCACCATCGTTTCCAGCGCCGCCACCTGCGGTGCTCTGGTCTACGTCGGCTACCTCATGATGAGCGAGGCCTCCGAGATCGACTGGTCCGACGTGTCGCAGGGTTTCCCGGCGTTCATGATTGTCGCCGGCGTGCCCTTCACCTACTCCATCTCTGCCGGCATCGGCCTGGGCTTTATCGCCTACGTGATCGTCGCGCTCTTTAAGGGCGAGGCCTCCAAGATCAAGCCGCTCATGTGGATCGCAGCCCTTGCCTTCCTTGTCTACTTCTTCGTGGCGTAACGGCATAGTCTGCTAAAGCAAAACAACAAGGCGCGGAATCGCATCGAGCGGCTCCGCGCCTTTCTTTTAGCGTCTGCCCCCGTGTCAGCGTGCGACAATTAAGGCTGTCAATATCACAACACCGAGAGAAGCCTGCCTTGGAAGCGCATCATAAGCAGATAACCGTTTATTCAGAGTGTGCGGAAGGCGCGCCCGTCATCTACCTCCCCGTGGTTATGGGCGACGGTAGTGAAGTCTACGAGCGCTGCCGAGAGCTCGATTGCCCGCCGTTCACCCTTGTCGCCATTGGAGGGCTCGATTGGAATCGCGAGCTGAGCCCCTGGGAATGTGAGGGAACTATACGAGATGCCGAGCCCTTTGGTGGACAGGCTGCTGGTTTTCTTGACGAGTTGTTGAAGCAGATAATCCCCCAGGCCGAATCATCGCCCCCGCAACCGCCCGCCTGGCGCGGCGTTGCCGGCTACTCGTTGGCGGGTCTTTTTGCACTGTGGGCACTTTGGCAAACAGATGTCTTTGAGCGCGCAGCGAGTGCATCGGGGTCGTTATGGTTCCCCGGCTTTATCGACTACGCGCGCGAGCGCACGATGACGGCTACGCCCGACGCCGCCTATCTGTCGCTCGGTAAAAAGGAAACCAAGACGCCCAACCGCATGATGCGGCACGTACTCGACGATACGCACGCGATGGAAGAGCTGCTTATCGAGCGTGACATTCCAACAACGCTGGAGCTCAACCCCGGCAATCACTTTGCCCAAACTGACCTGCGCATGGCGCGCGGCATCCACTGGATACTGACGCATTAAAAATGGCGTCCACGCGTACATACGCATGGACGCCATTTTTAATTTGGCTGAACGCAGCTACTATTCGACAGTCTCCTCGAGTTCAGATACGGTGGGCATCGAGGACTGGGACATGGATGTCCTTTCGAATGGAAGGGCGATCGGACATATCGGATAACCTGCCCGAACGATACGATCCGAACCATTGTACGCGATACGTAGTGCCTCGCACGCGCCGCCACCTGCAAACGGTAGCGTTACTTCCAAACGCGCTCGGCAATGCGCTTGACCAGCGCGATCTTTGCCCATTGCTCATCCTCGGTCAGCTTGTTGCCAATCTCGCAGCTGGCAAAGCCGCACTGGGGCGACAGGTACAGGTTCTCGAGCGGCACATACTTTGCGGCCTCGTGGATACGTTCGACGATAACGTCCTCGTCCTCAAGCTCAGCCGCCTTGGTGGTCACCAGACCCAGCACGACCTTCTTGCCGGGAGCAACGTACTTGAGCGGCTCAAAGCCACCGGCGCGTGGCGTATCGAACTCAAGGTAGAACGCGTCAACGTTCTCATGTACGAACAGGTACGGCGCAATGGGATCGTAACCACCCTCGAAGGCATACGTGGAGTGATAGTTGCCGCGGCACACGTGCGTGTTGATGACCAAATCGTCGGGCTTGCCCTCGATGGCGGCGTTGTTGAGCGCCACGCCCAGCTCGCTTACCTTTTGCAGGTCGACCGGGCTCATGCCGGTTTTGGCGACAAAATCGGTATCGCAGTAGATGCCCCAGGTGCAGTCATCAAACTGGATGTTGCGGCAGCCTGCTGCGTACAGGTCGGCGATCACCGTGCGATAAGCGGCTGCAATGGCGTCGGCAAGTTCCTCATCGGTCTTATAGACAGCGCGCAGGCTCTCCTGCTGGCCATCGCAGCGATCGAGCGTGACCTCAGAGAACGTCTGGATCGGCGCCGGAATGGTCTGGCGTGCGACCTGGCCCTCCTCCTCAAGCGCCTTGACGAACTTAAAATGCTCGACGAACGGGTGGTTCTCGCCGCTAATGGGACCGGTAACCACGGCGGTGTCGGCCGTCGTCTCCTCGTCATGGAACATATAACCCGTGCGTGAGGTGCGGCGCTCAATGCCGTTAAGGCCCCACATAAAATCGAGGTGCCAGTAGCTGCGGCGGAACTCGCCATCGGTGATCACCTGCAGGCCGGCGGCCTTCTGCTTGGCCACCAAATCGCGAATGGCATCGTCCTCGACGGCCTTAAGGCCGGAAGCGTCGAGTTTACCCGCGACATAGGCGGCACGGGCGTCCTTTACAGCCTGCGGACGAAGAAAGCTGCCGACGATATCGGCGCGAAACGGCGCGTTCGGTTGAATCGAAGTGCTCATAGATATCTCCCTTTGCATTGGTTGCTTTACTGGGACAGAGTATGAGCGCTCATATGACCATCGTAAAATATACGTTTATAACAGTTTGATATAGATGTTTCCTATATCAGTCTGGACTGTCATAAAGAGACTTGAACCGTGCGGAGCACAGCAGCCTAGATATGCTGACGAATCGCGTCGATATAGGCCCGACCGTAGCGCGTAAGCGTCGTGTTCTTGCGCGTGATGATGCCAATCTCCATGTACTCGTCCACGTCGAGCGGAATCGAGATAATGCCGGGGCCGTTGAGCTCGTGGCTGATCACGCCCGAGCATACCGTGTAGCCGTTGAGGCCCATGGCCAAATTGAACAACGTCGCACGGTCGCGCACGCGGATATTTTTGCGACGCTCGAACGTCGAGGTCAGCTCCTCGGAATAGTAAAACGAGTTGTAGCTGCCCTGCTCGTAGGACAGGAACGGGTAGTCTTCCAGATCCTCGAGCGTCACGCTGGAGCGGTCCGCCAGCGGATGGTCGGCGCAGACGAAGACATGCGGCGTGGCGCAGAAGAGTCCTTCGAACACGAGCTCGTTGGCCACCAGCATGCGCTCGATGACCTCGCGGTTATGCTCGGATAAGTACAGGATGCCCAGTTCGCTTTTCATATGCGCGACATCCTCGATAATCTCGTGAGTCTGCTCCTCGCGCAGGGTGAAGTCGTAACGCGCGGCATCGAACTCGCGGATCACGTCGACAAACGCGTTGACGGCAAAGGAATAATGCTGGCAGCTCACACTAAAGTGCGGCACCTGCTCGGATGCGCCCTTGTACTTGCCCTCGAGCAGGTCGGCCTGGTCGAGTACCTGGCGCGCATAGCCCAAGAAGGTCTCGCCTTCCTCGGACACAATGACGCCCTTGTTGGTGCGCTCAAAGATGTGCACACCCATCTCGTTTTCGAGATCGCGAATCGACGCGGTAATCGAAGGCTGCGACACAAAGAGCCGGCGCGAGGCCTCGGTGATGCTGCCGCATTCGGCAACTTTGACAACATATCTGAGTTGCTGGAGCTTCATGGCTTTCTCCCTAGACGTTTGTGACGTCGAAACCCGCCGTGTCCATTTGGCTCATAAACGACGGCATCTCCCCCGTCGCGGCGCAGGCGACAATCTGATGCAGAGCCCCGGCAACCGCATCATCTGCCGCAGCGCCGATATGCCAGCGTGCGGCAGCCGTGACGGCCTCGTTGGCATTGGCGACTGCAACGGAGTTGGGAACGGCATCGATCATGGGCAAATCGTTATCGGAATCGCCGAATACGGCCACCTCGTCGGGCGTCAGGCCCAAAGCACGCGCCAGCTCCAGCGCAGCGCAGCCCTTGTCCCAGTCGGTCGGAAGAACGTCGAACAGGCGCACGCGGTTGTTGGGAAACACGAGCGAGAGCTCCGGCACCTCAGCGGCAACACGCTCGCGCAGCTCGGCGAGCTCCTCGCGCGAACGGGCACTCCAGATATTCGCCTTGTATACCGGGGCATCGTCAACGACAGGACAACAGGGAGCCTCTTCGCCCTTGAGCCACGCGTTGCCGCCTGACTTCATGGCGCGACGCACACGCTCGGGATCGCTTGTCACGCAATAGGCATCGTTATTCCAAAAGTCATCGCCCAGACGGTAGACCTTCAAATACGTATCGTCGGTCTCCTGTTCAAAATAATCGGCTAAGCGCATAAGGACATCGTTATCGATTGCGCGCGAAGCGACTACTTCGCCATCGACAAACATCACCTGGCCGTTGCAAAACGCACCGGTCGAGAAGCACTCGGAGCGATTGCGGAACATCCAGCCCATCGCGGACGGCTGACGACCCGAAACCGGACCAAAGTGCAGACCCACCGCCTGCATGGCATGAATACCCTCAATGGCGTAGTCGCTGGCGCCGTCATGCCCGGCTGGAATCAGCGTATCGTCCATATCGGTTAGCACAAGTTTGATCATAAGGTCCCCTCGGTCATTCTTAATCCCATCTATTGTACCGACCTGCCAAAAAGGGACAGGTTTATTTCGGCAGGTTTCATCTGGGAAAACGCAAAGTCCCAGTTGTTACCTGCCAAAATAAACCTGTCCCTTTTTGGCAGGTGCGCTAGTATAGGGAACAACAGATTCGATGCGGGAGTGCCGGCGGTGCAAACCACAAGGCTGAGAGGGCATGGGGCCCAATCCTTTGAACCTGTCAGTTAATGCTGGCGTAGGGAGCATGCCGCCTTTACAGGGGCGCTGTCTATGCACAGCGCCCCTTTTCTATGCCAAGGAGGCATGTGCAGTGATTGATTCGGAACAGCTTAAACAACATATGGTCAAGGCCGTAGAGGAGATTCGCGCCACCAATCCGATGGCCGGCTCCATCACCAACACGGTGACGATCGACTTTGTCGCCAACGCGCAGCTCGCCGTGGGCGGATCGGCCGCCATGGTCTATCTGCCCGACGAGGGCGAGGCACTCGTTGCCGGCGGCGGCGCCATCTATCTCAATATGGGCACGCTCTTCCCCATCTACGAGCAGACAATTCCCCGCGCGGCCAAGGCGGCACACGACGCCGGCAAGCCCTGGGTGCTCGATCCAGTGGGCCTGGGCATCGGCAGCCTGCGCACCCAGTTGGTAAACGAGCTCAAGCAGTACAAGCCCGCTATCGTGCGCGGCAACGCCTCCGAGATCATCGCACTCGCCGGCCTGTGGGGTCTTGAGGGCGAGGCAGCTGATCTGAGCCGTGTACGCGGTGTCGATACCACCGACACGGTAGACGCCGCCCGCGATGCCGCCGTGGCGCTCGCCCGCTACACCGGCGGCGCCGTTGTGGTCTCGGGCGAAGTCGACCTGATCACCGACGGCACGACCGTGGCCAAGTCCCACGGCGGCAGCCCGCTCATGTCCAAGATCACCGGCTGCGGCTGCTCACAGGGCGGCGTGCTCGCCGTGTACGCCTGCGCCGCCGACCCGTTTACGGCCGCCGTCTGCGGTACCGCCGTCTACAACGTTGCCGGCACGCGTGCCGCCGCCGTCGCCGATGCTCCGGCAAGCTTTAAGGTCGCCTTTATCGACGAACTCTACCGCGCGACCGCCCAAGACATTGCCGATAACCGACTCGAGCTCGAGGAGGCATAGGCCATGTCCGAGCCCGCAACCAATACCGGCATGAACACGCTCGTCGCCGTGGCCATCGCCCCGTGCGGCACCGGCGATGAGCTCTCCGCCGAGGTCGCCGAGGTCGTGCGCGTCATTCGCGAGAGCGGCCTTCCCAACCGCACCACCTCGATGTTCACCGAGATCGAGGGCGACTGGGACGAAGTCATGCAGGTCGTGCGCGACGCAACCTTTGTGTTGGCGAGCAAGGGCATCCGCACCGAAGTCGTGCTCAAAGCCGATATTCGGCCCGGATTTACCGACACCATGACCGGCAAGCTCGAGCGCATGGAAGCACAGATCAAGAAGCAGGAGGAAGCACGATGAGCATCCGCGACAACCTTGATATCTCGGCCTATCTGGTACTCGGCCCCGAAAACACCCTCGGGCGCCCCGTGGGCGATGTGGTGGCCCAGGCGCTCGACGCAGGCTTTACTTGTATCCAGGTGCGCTCCAAGGTGGCAAGCGCCCGCGAGATCATTGCACTGACCGGCGACGCCGCGCAGGCAATCGCACAGGCTGGCAAGACCGGTCAGGTCGCCCTGTTAATCGACGACCGTCTGGACTGTGTACTCGCCGCGCGCGAGCAGGGCATTGCCGTCGACGGCGTGCACGTAGGCCAGAGCGACATTCCCGTCGAGGTCTGCCGCAAGCTGCTGGGCCCCGATGCCATTGTGGGCCTTTCGGCCCGTTGCGAGGAGATGCTCGAGTACGTCAAGACCGCCGACATGAGCCTGGTCGACTACCTGGGCATCGGCCCGCTCCACGAGACCGAGACCAAGCGCGACTGCGGACGCGCGGCCGACGGCTCTATCATCACCAAGAGCTTTGAGGACCTGGACGCACTCCACGCGGCAAGCCCCGTGCCCATCGTGGTGGGCGGCGGCGTCAAGACGGCCGACCTGCCGCAGCTCAAGGCCACCGGCGTCGACGGCTTCTTTGTGGTGAGCGCTGTCTGCAGCGCCGATGACCCCCACGCCGCGGCCAAGGAACTCGTCGACACCTGGCAGCAGGCATAGGCTCAGGCCGAGCAACTGATTCGCGACCTCATATCTTCAGCAATGGAAAGCGCATCCCAGTTTGGACCTCCATTCCGGGATGCGCTTTCCGCATGCGGCTCCGTTGGGAAACCCCATCCCATTCCAGGCGCAAATTCTGGGACGCCGTTTCCAAAACCCGCCGTCGGGGAAGCTGCATCCCGTTTTGGATGCCGATTCCGGGGCGCGCTTTCCGCTACGGGCCTCTCGCGGAAACCTCATCCCATTTTTAGCGCCGATTCCGGGATGCGCTTTCCGCCGAGTCCACGGCAGTTTGCTCTACTCTGCCAGATACGCTTCCAGCGCCGGCAAGGTCGCCTCCGCATCGTGGCGGCCGACCTGGTAGATACGCTCGAGCTCATCCGGCTCGCGGCACAGCGACGGCACCTTCACCGATTCGCTCGGCCGCACCACAAAGACCTCGCCGGCAGCCTCACGACGCGCCAAGTCATCGAGCGTGGCATTGTAGACCTCATGCCGATGATCGAGCGCTGCAACAAACTCCGGGTAGTGACGGAACACGCGCCGCAGCATGGGCATCACGCTGTTGGGTTGCTTCACAAAGCCCGCCGGCTGCGTGAGTACCACGATATTGCGGTCATACCCCTGCGCAAACAACCAAGCGCTGGGAATGGAATCAGCCACGCCACCATCCAGATACTTATGCCCGCCAATAGCAACGGGACGCGTCGCCACGGGAATCGCCGACGACGCCCGGATCCACTCGATATCGCGCTCGTCGCCATAGGGCAGGTCGTGGTAGACGGCCTTGCCCGTCTCGATATCGGTACACACGCACGTAAACCGCATAGGGCAGGCGCGATATGTCTCCAGGTCGATGGGATCGCGCTCGATGGGCACCTCGTGATAGGCAAAATCGGCATTGAACATGTCACCGGTTCGCAACCAGCTGGTCACACCCGCATAGCGCTTATCGGCACAATAGGCCTTGTTGTAGCGAATGGCGCGGCCGATCTGGCGCGATTTAAAGTTGTAGCCAAACGCCGCGCCCGCCGAGACACCCACCATATGGTCGCAGGTCAAACCGTGCTCCATCCAAACGTCGAGCACGCCCGCCGTATACATACCGCGGTAGCCGCCTCCCTCGAGCGCAAGCCCCACCGTGTGCGTCGTATCCGGCTGTGCCATGCGACCATCTCCGTTCCTGCGTTTTAAACCGGGACAAGTATACCCGTCAACATATATCGTCTCAGTCGCATTCTCATCGAACATCGCATCGTCGCGCTACCGCCTGTCGAATAATAGCCGTCCACAGCATGTGCACCCATATCCCCGCACTCGAGGAAAGCGGCTTTATGGTGACGCTCGACAAGCACATTTGGCAGATTGCGCCCGTCGACGGCGATCAAGGCCGCAGCACGCAGATCATTTCATCGATGCTCGAGATGGCGCAGTCGCTCCATCTGCCCGTCGTGGTCGAAGGCGTCGAGACAAATGAGCAGGCGAACGTGCTACGGCAAATGGGCGCCCGCGACGCTCAAGGCTTCCTCTACTACCGCCCCATGCCAGCGAAGGATTTTGAGGCATTGCTCGATGGTGGCAATAACAACTGATACGCTCGCGCGCAAAACACCACCGCCGAAGGGGGAATTTGCCTCCATTAGTTAACTTATATCCCCAATTCAAACCGAATTGGGGATATGATACAAACCGCTGTTCCGCCCAAGGAGGTTATCCATCATGAACGAATCATATCGCCTGGGCGAGCAATCGATTATTGCCTATCTTCAGCGACTTGCGAATGGCATCTCGACCGCCGAACTCGATGTTGCCGCGCTGCCTGCTGAGCTACGCGCCGTTGGCGAGCAACTGCAAAAGACGCACGCCATCCTGCAGCAAGAGCGCCGGCTGCTTGAGAGCAACGCCTATATCGACCCGCTCACCAACTTGGGCAACCGCAACGGATTCGACCGTCACGTCGAGCAACTCTGGCACAAAGGCGACCCCTTCACCTGCGCCTATATTGACATCGACCATCTCAAACATTGCAATGATAGGTTTGGCCACGCCGAAGGCAATCGCTATATTCTGGGCATCTGCCGCACGCTCTCCGAAACCATGGAGCACGATGAAATGCTGTTCCGTATCGGTGGAGACGAGTTTGTGCTCATCTCGCTCTCCGCAAACGAGACTGAACTCGAGCAGCGCTTGGAGCAGGTACGTACCGGACTGATCGAGGCGAGCTCAGGTGGCAAGGCGCCCATGATCGGCAGCTTTAGTTTTGGCTGCTCGCGCGTCGATCCACTTGCTGGCGACACGCGTCGCCAGATGACGATGGATGCCGATCGCAAGATGTATCGCTATAAGCTTATGCATCGTGTGCAGCAACCGAAAGACAGTGACGCGCCGCAACGCCCAATCGTCGATCAGCTTCCCTGCAACGACCGGGTGTTCCAAGCGATCTCCATGAGCTCCGAGACGCGCTATCCCTTTATCCTCAATCTCGATACGGGCGAATCGCAATGGTCGGTTAACGCCGTGCGCGATTTTGACCTGCCCTCCCAGCACCCTTTTAACTCACTCGACATGTGGCTCGCCCGCGTTCATCCCGAGGACCGCGACAACGTACGCGCCGAGCTCGACATGGTGATAAACAGCACGTGGCACTTCCACTACATGCAGTATCGCGTAATGGATGCCACCGGAACGTACGTGCTTTGCGACTGCACGGGCTACCGCTTGGACGGCACCGATACCGAGCCCAGCATGTATGTGGGCATTATCGTCAACCGAAGCCTGGCGAATACGACCGACTCGGTAACGGGCCTGGGCGATGTCCACGCACTGGTCAACGCTATTGGAGAGATGCGCCACGTGCCGCACGAGGCAGGCTTTATTTCCATTAAGGTCGACGATATCGCCGAGGTCAATGCCCGCTTTGGATTCGATGCAGGCGACCGCGTGCTCGCCGAAAGCGCCGCCTGCCTCATGGATTGTTCGCGCGGCAAGGGCCGCCTGTTCCGCTCGACGGGGCCGATGTTCGTGGCACTCTTCGATGAGCTCGGCCCCGAGGCGATCGACGAGATCGCAAGCGACATCGAACGGTTCCTGGGTTCTCCCGTGCTCATCGGCTCGCTTGAATATCAGCCGCCCATTCGCGTGGCCACGCTCCATCTGGACGGCGTCGACTGTCAGCCCGTTTCCATTTTGAACGAGCTCAAAGCGTTGCTTAAAGAGGCACCGCAAGTACCGGGCACCAAGCTGGACTAGCGTTGTGGGGCGCGATGTGAAACACAAGCCGTTTCACATCGCGCCCCACGTCATCTACCCTCTCGTGCGATAATCCTCCGCAGAAGTCACCAAAAGCAGAGGGAGTTTGTGATGAAGGTTCTTTTGGTCAATGGCAGCCCCAAGGCAAACGGCAACACCGCCCGCGCACTCGCCGAAGTCGCCGAGCAACTCAATGCCGAAGGCATTGATACCGAGGTGTTTCAGCTGGGCACCAAGCCCATTCGCGACTGCATTGGCTGTGGTCAGTGCGGCAAGCTCGATTGCCGCTGCACCTTTGACGATGACGTGGTGAACGAGCTGATCGCTGCCGCCGAGCAGGCAGATGGCTTTGTCTTTGGCTCGCCCGTCTACTATGCGCACCCCAGCGGCCGCATCCTTTCGGCCCTCGATCGCGCCTTCTATGCAGGCGGGCATGCCTTTGAGCACAAACCCGGCGCCGCGGTCGCCGTCGCCCGTCGCGGCGGTACGTCGACCACCTTCGATGTGCTCAATAAGTACTTCACCATCAACCAGATGCCCGTGGTTGCCTCCACGTACTGGAACAACGTGTTTGGTCGCGTGCCCGGCGACGCCAATGGGGACGCCGAGGGCCTTGCCACCATGCGCAACATCGGCAAAAACATGGCCTGGCTCCTTCGCTGTATCGAGGCAGGACAGGCCGCCGGCATCAACGCACCCGAGGCAGATCGAGCAACGACCAACTTCATCAGGTAGAACGGCGGAACAAATACATGAACGTGCAGATTTTTGGCACCAAAAAGTCCTTCGATACCAAGAAGGCCCAGCGCTATTTTAAGGAGCGCCGCATTAAGGTGCAGTTTATTGACCTTAAGGAAAAGGAGATGAGCAAGGGCGAGCTCACGAGCGTGATGCAGGCGGTCGGCGGCATCGACAAGCTGCTCAACCCCAAAGCCAAGGACGAGGAGACGCTCGCGCTCATTCAGCACCTCACCCCCAGTCAGCGCTTCGATAAACTGCTCGAGAACCAGCAGGTTCTGGCCGAGCCCATCGTGCGCAACGGCAAAAAGGCCACCGTCGGTTATTGCCCCGATGTATGGGGAGCCTGGGAGTAGCTTGTGTTATTTGCCGGCGCGTGGGTATAAGAGCAGGCGTTTGGCATATGATTCAGCTGTAAGCCATGTCTAACAAAGGAGGGCACATGCCCAACAAACCCGTGAAGATCATCATGCTTACCGGATACCTCGGTGCCGGCAAGACCACGCTGCTCAACCACATCCTCGCTAACGACGGCGGCATCCGCGCCGCCGTGATTGTCAACGACATCGGCGAAATCAACGTCGATGCCAGCCTCATCGCTGACGGCGGCCTTTCCAAGACCGACGACCTCATCCCGCTCACCAACGGCTGCATCTGCTGCACGCTTTCGGATGACCTGGCCAACCAGCTGCAGGGCATCGCCGATTCGGGCAACTTCGACTACATCATCATCGAGGCCTCGGGCATTTGCGAGCCCATCCCCATCGCCTACACCATCTCGAGCTTCTGCGACGAGGCCAAGGTGGGCGGCGAGCCCAAGCTTGCGCTCGACAACATCGTGGCCGTGGTCGACTGCGCCCGCATGTACGACGAGTTCAACGGCGGCCGCGACCTGCTGGCAGAGGATATCGACGAGGACGACATCGAGAGCCTGCTCATCCAGCAGATCGAGTTCTGCTCCACGCTGATCCTCAATAAGACCGATACCGTGACGCCCGAGCAGATCGCCGAGCTCAAGGCCATCGTGCGCAGCCTGCAGAAAGACGCCGTGATCATCGAGGCCCAAAACGGCGAGGTTCCCATGGAGGAACTGCTCGATACCGACCGCTTCGACTTTATGCGCGCCTACAACTCCGCTGCCTGGATCGAGGCCATGGAGCATCCCGAGGAGCACGACGACCCCGAGGTGCTCGAGTACGACATCGAGACCTTTGTTTACTCGCGCCGCAAGCCGTTTGACCTGCAGAAGTTCACCGATTTTGTTGAGCAGGAGTGGCCCGACGAGGTCATCCGCGTCAAGGGTCCGCTGTGGCAGACCGGCGATCCGGACATGTGCTACATGTTCGAGCAGGCTGGCCACCAGATGCGCCTGATGGAGAACGGCCTGTTCGTTGACTCGGCACCCGAGGGCGAGAAGCAGAAGATCATCGACGAGAACCCCGAGATCATGCAAATTTGGGACGACGAGACGGGCGACCGCATGACGAGCCTGTGCATCATCGGCCGTCACATGGACAAGGATGCGCTCATCGCCTCCCTCGATGCCTGCCTGACCGACTGGCACCGCGCCTAGGTTTATCCAAGCGGGCATTTTTCCGCCTACGTAGCCGCCAAACCACCACGAAGGTGCCCTTCGTGGTGGTTTTTCGTTCTAAGCCAAGGAGATTCATGTTCAATATCGTGCTGTATGCGCCCGAGATTCCAGCCAATACGGGCAATATCGGCCGCACCTGCGTGGTTACCGGCGCCCGCCTGCATCTGGTGGAGCCGCTGGGGTTTTCGCTCGACGACAAGACGGTGCGTCGCGCCGGACTGGGCTACTGGCAAAACTTAGACGTGACGACCTATGCCGACTGGGAGGACTTCCTTGCCCGCAACGGCCTCTCCCCCGCCGATGAGCGCCTGCACCTGCTGACTAAAAAGGCTCGTCGCACCTATGCGCAAAGCACCTATCGCGACGGCGACTTCTTGGTCTTTGGCAGCGAGAGCTCGGGCATTCCCGAGCCACTGCTTGCCGCGGCGCCCGAGCGCTGCGAGCGCATCCCGATGCTGCGCGATTGCGACTCGCTTGATAACGCCGAGACTTGGGAAGCCCACGAGGTGTCGCTGGGGCATATCGAGGACGGCCATGAGGCCATCCTTCGGCAGGATATCTGCGGCAACTTCGTCAATCCGGACGACTACCGCATCAGCGCACTCAACCTCTCCAACAGCGCCGCCATCGTCCTCTACGAAGCCCTGCGCCAAACAGGCTTTGCCGGCATGTGACAAAGGAACTGTCCCTTTGTCACATTCAAGCGCCACGCCGACGGCACACACGCCTAATTGATGCTCTAGATAAAGAGCCCTCACTTTTAATCAGAATTAACTAAAGTAAAATGAAGTTAAACGGCGGTGTGAAAGGAGAGTCTTGTGAAATATCTCGAGAACCCGTTTACCCCCAGTTTTGGTGAGGTTCCTGCCCATCTCGCTGGCAGACAACAGATTATTCGGGATTTGGACCGTGCCTTCTTGAGCCAGCGCAGGCGCCCAGAATTGACCTCGATCTTCTCAGGCGCGCGTGGAACCGGTAAAACCGCTCTCATGTCGTCGCTCGCGACAAGGGCGGAATCCCACGGCTGGATTGCCGTAAAGACAACCGCGCTCCCGGGAATGCTTGAGGAAATCGAGTTCGGGGCGAAACGTGCTGCCGGCCATCTTATCGACCCGTCTAAGAACTTCGAAGTCACCGGTCTCGGAATTGCACCGCTCGGCAGTATCGAGGTCAATCGCGTTCACGATGCCTCAACCTGGCGTTATCGCATGAGCGACATCATCGACCAGCTCAACGAGGCGGGCACCGGTCTGCTCGTCACGGTTGACGAGGTAGACCCGACACTCGACGAGATGATTCAGCTCGCAGCGACGTATCAGCACTTTGTGACCGATGGGAAACGCGTCGCGCTGCTCATGGCGGGGCTTCCCAACAACGTCTCGACGTTGCTGAACCACAAGACGGTCTCGTTCCTTCGCCGCGCCCAACAATATCATCTGGGTCGCATTGCCGACTATGACGTACGCGAGGCCTTGATTCGCACAATCCAGGAAAACGATCGCCTGGCAGATGCTGAGGGAATCGATAGAGCCGTTCGCTCGATCTCTGGTTTTCCCTTCCTATTGCAACTCGTAGACTACCGTGCCTGGGATCTCACAAGCGATTCGAAGGAAATCTCGTCACGCGACTTTGACCTGGGAATCAAAATCGCGCGCGACGAGATGGACGACCGAATCCTCGCGGCAACCTATCGGGAACTCACTGCAGAGGACAAGCGATTCCTCATCGCCATGCTCGATGACGAGGAAGAGTCCACCACCGCTGACCTTGTCGAGCGCCTTAAGCGTTCGCCGCAGCAGGTCTCCCGCTACCGACGCCGCATGATAGATGCCGGCATCATCGGGGAACGAGGACGAGGGCTCGTCGCATTTGAATTGCCATTCTTCCGCGACTATCTCGCCGCTCAATGCGTGAAATAAGCATCAATGAGGCAAAGGGGCTGTCCCTTTGCCTCATTGTCTATAGGTAGCGGCCGGTAATGCTCTTGGAGCAGGCTGCGATGTCGCTCGGCGTGCCAGCACAGACGATTTGCCCGCCCGCGTCGCCACCGCCCGGACCCATGTCGATCACGTAATCGGCGTTACGGATAAGGTCGAGATCGTGTTCGATCACGATAACCGTGGCGCCCTTGGCAACGAGGCCGTCGAACACACTCAGCAACACCTGAACATCGAGCGGATGTAGTCCGATCGTGGGCTCGTCGAACACGAATACGGCATCATCCTGAACACGGCCCATCTCGCTCGCGAGCTTAAGGCGCTGTGCCTCTCCGCCCGAAAGCGCCGGCGTGGGCTCACCGAGCGTGAGATAGCCCAAACCCAGGTCGTGCAAGGTCTGCAAGCGCGCCTGAACCTTCTTGAGCCCCAGTGTGGCGTCGAGCGCCTCATCCACACTCATATCCATGAGCTGCGGCAACGTCAGCAAGCTCCCGTCCTTGCCCTCACGATGGATATGCGAAGCAGCGTCTGCATAACGTGAGCCGCGACATGCCGGGCAGACGATCTCGACATCGGGCAAAAACTGCACGTCGAGCGATATCGAGCCCGTGCCGTCGCACGTAGGGCAGCGCAAGGCGCCGGTGTTGTAGCTAAAGGCACCCGCCTTGTAGCCGGCCGCCTTGGCCTCGGGCGTACGGGCGAAGGCGCGACGCAGCTCGTCATGGATGTCGGCATAGGTTGCCACCGTCGAGCGCACGTTGGCGCCGATGGGCGTAGCGTCAATCAGATTTGCGCGGCTAATGCCCTCGGCATCGACCCAACGCACGTGTCTTGGCAGGCGCTCGCCGGCTGCCTGCGCCTTGAGTGCCGGAATGAGCGTCTCGAGCACCAATGTCGTCTTGCCCGAACCCGAAACGCCCGTCACCGCGACAAGGCGACCGCGTGGGATATCGACTTCGAGCGGCTTGACGGTGTGGATGGTATCGGTTGCCATGCGGATATGTCCCTGGTCGAACATGTCGTCGTCAGTCACCTGCGGACGCAAGCGCTTGGACTCTGAGCGCAAAAACGGCGCGATGCGACTGCCCTGCGATCGCTCGACCTCGTCTACCGTACCAGCGGCGATCACATTGCCGCCGCCTGCTCCGGCAACGGGACCCATCTCGACCAGATAGTCGGCATCCGCCAGTACGCGCGTATCGTGGTCGACAACAACCACGGTGTTGCCGTCATCCACCAGATCTCGCATCACGCCTACCAGGCCGTCGACATTGGCAGGATGCAAGCCGATCGAAGGCTCGTCCAGCACATAAAGCACGCCTGTCGATCGGTTACGCACCACGCGAGCAAGCTGCACGCGTTGGCGCTCACCCGTGGAAAGCGTGGCGCCGGCGCGGTCGAGTGAAAGGTAATCGAGACCCAAGTCGACCAGACGACGGGCCGCGCTCAAAAACGAATCGCAGATATCCGTCGCCATGGGCTGCATCTCGGCCGGCAAGGATGCGGGCACCCCGCGCACCCACTCAATCGCCTCGCCCAGCGTCATGGCCGCGGCCTGCGCCAGATTGATACCGCGCACCTGGGGCTGGCGCGCGGCCTCGGAGAGACGCGTGCCGCCACAGTCACGGCATGGCCCCTCGCGCAAAAAGCGTGCAACGCGTTTGAGGCCCTTATCGTCCTTAACCTTGGCAAGCGCATTCTCAACGGTATAGACGGCGTTGTAATAGGTAAAGTCGAGCGGCGTGGCGCCCTCGCCGTTTTTGGGAACGTAGAGAATGTGCTTTTTAACCGCCGGACCATGGAACACGATGTCGCGCTCTAGAGGCGTGAGCTGGTTAAACGGCACGTCGGTGCGCACACCCATCTCACCGGCAACTTGCTTCATCAGGTCCCACATGAGCGTGCCCCAAGGAAGCACCGCACCTTCGTTGATGGTCTTGGACCCATCGGGCACCAGACTCGCCTCGTCCACCTCGCGCATGACACCGGTGCCGCCGCAGGTAGGGCACGCACCACCACTATTGAAAGCCAAATCCTCGGCGCTCGGCGCGTAGAACTCGCGACCACATGCGGAGCACGTGAGCGACAGGCCAGCGGCAACGTTAAGGCTCGGCTCCACGCGCGCCCCGCAGTGCGGGCACACGTGATGGGCGCAACGGCTAAAGAGCAGACGCAGGCTATTGTTGAGCTCGGTCATGGTGCCAAAGGTCGAGCGCACACCTGGCACGCTGGGGCGTTGATGCAACGCGAGCGCCGCCGGCACATGCAGTACCTCGTCTACCTGGGCATGCTCAGCCTGCGTCAGGCGACGACGAGTATAGGTGCTGAGCGCCTCCAGGTAACGACGCGAGCCCTCGGCATAGAGGACGCCCAACGCCAGCGAACTCTTGCCCGAACCCGACACGCCGGCAATGCCCACGAGCCTTCCCAGCGGGATATCGATATCGACGTCCTTGAGGTTGTGTACGCGCGCGCCGCGCACCTCGATAGCCTGCGGGCTCATCTTCTGTTCCGTCACCTTTATCACCCTACTCGTGCCATAAAACGCGGTCGCGGATGTACTCGCCCAGCATGGGCACGGTAAACCGGACGAGGCCGTATCCGGCAGCCTCGATGACGCGCTCGCGAATCAGGCTTGCGCGATATTTACTCGCCCAGCTCTGAGTGCGATCGCAGCGCTCAATGATGTCCGCCATTCGCGTCGGTTTACCCTCGTCAACCGCCACGGCCTCGATAAAAAGGCGCTGTGGACTGCGCAGCCCGTAATACAGGGGCGCGTCAACCGCTTCGTAGAACTCGGAGACGGCATCCGCATGGCCATCCTCGACATCGCGCCTTTCGATGACCTGCGAGCCACGCCGGACAGCAGATCGCCACATGTAATAGCCCACCAGCTGAACCATATAGGGATGCCCCATGCTTTTGCGTGCCGCAAGGTCCGCCGTCCCCGCGTCAACGTAAAGACCAGCGTCTTTGACCGTCTGGATATACGAATCGCGCACCTTGGGCAAAGATATCGCCCCCAGCGTGCGCTGCTGGGCACGCCGCAAAAACGTCACGCTCGGCTCTTCGAGCAGATCGTCAACCATACTGGGTAAGCCGGCAAAAACAAGCGCAAGGCCGCGCTGGTCGCTATCGGACAAGCCCGTGGCATCCTGGTCTCCGAGCACCTGCTGATAGAGAACGGCAAGAGCCGCCAGCTCCTCGATAGACGCCGATTGTGCCTCGTCAATCGCAAACAGTATGCCCTTGCCTGGACCGAGCTTCTCAAGGCGCTCGTTGACCAGCCCTCGCAACGTCTCGCCCTTTGCCCGCGCCGCCTCGACCGACATCCGGCCAAACGACGGCCCAAACTCCATTGACGTCACAACGGGTTTATTCGAGCGAAGCGCGTCGGCCAGACGGCCGCATAGGCCAAGCGAGGCGGAATCGGAGACAACCGCCCATCCGTGCTCGCTGGCCAGACGTTGCAGCTCCTGCAGGAGAACCGTCTTGCCGCAGCCGCGGTTTCCCGTAATGAGCATGAGCCTGCCCGGCGCTCCGGCGCCGTTATCGAGCCCTTCCTCAAAATCTTCGATGACCGACTCGCGACCGATGAGCATCGGAGGCCGCTTGCCTGCCGTTGGCTTAAAGGGATTTGGATTCATGTCGGCCTCCTCAGATTGGCAAACCCTGGCAATAGTTATACCAACTTATACCGAGTTATACCAACAGGATGTGACAAAGGGGTTGTCCCTTTGTCACATGTGGCCGAAAAACTCTGCGTCTGCCGCTCGCCAAGGGCGGAAGGTGGCGGGGTCGACCTTTACGTGCGCCGCGGCGGGTACGTCGTACCATTTGACCGTGTAACCGGCGCCGTGAGAGCAAAAGACCGAATCGGGCGTGTTGGGCAGATCGGCCTCGGGCTCATAGGCGGCCGTCTCGATTACGCGCTCGGCATCATGGCAAGCCGCATAACCGGCGAACTCCAGGTACAGATGTCCGCGACCGCTCGTGTAGGCAGCCACCTCCAGCGCATAATCCTGCACTTCGGATGCCGGCACGCGACCCACAAGCTTTGCCCGGTCTCCCGCCATCGCCGGTGGCTCGTACTCGGCACCCATGCGCGTGGCATCCGAGAGCGCCCGGCCCACGCACTCCCCCGGCACCTCGAGCTCAAAGTGGTACCACGGCTCCAATAGTACCGCCGCGCCGGCCTCACGTGCCTGCATGAGTCCCTGGCGAATCGCACGGTACGTAGCCTGGCGAAAATCGCCGCCCTCGGTGTGTTTGGCATGCGCGCGGCCACCTGTGAGTGTAATGCGCACATCGGTGATGGGCGAGCCGGTCAGCACGCCCAGGTGATCGCGCTCCATGGCGTTGGTGAGTGCCAGACGCTGCCAGTTAAGATCGAGCTCGTCGGTCGAGGTCACGGTGCCAAACTGCACGCCCGAACCCGCTGGCAACGGCTCCAGGCGCAGATGCACCTCGGCATAGTGGCGCAGTGGCTCAAAGTGGCCCACGCCCTCGACCGGCTGCGAAATGGTCTCCTTATAGAGGATGCCGCCGGGCTCAAACTCGACCGCAAGGCCAAAACGATCGGCCAACACCCGCTGCACGACCTCGAGTTGCACGGCGCCCATCAACTGCAGGTGAATCTGCTCCAGATGCGTATTCCAGCTTACGCCGAGCATGGGATCTTCGTCCGCTAACTCAGTCAGCGCTTTGAACACCGCGTGGACATCGTGTTCGCCCGGAAGCACCGTATAGGTGAGGACCGGCGCAATGACAGGCGCATCGCCCGCGGGCTCCGCGCCCAGGGCGTCCCCCGGGCGAACGTGCGCAAGACCCGTCACGGCGCAAATACCGCCAGCA
Organism: uncultured Collinsella sp.; assembly: GCA_902466855.1. Taxonomy (GTDB): domain Bacteria; phylum Actinomycetota; class Coriobacteriia; order Coriobacteriales; family Coriobacteriaceae; genus Collinsella. Next base: position 30,863 of record CABQSP010000007.1, read on the forward strand.
GCAACTTCTTGGGCAAGCTCATACTTCTCGCCGTTATAGATGCGTACCTGATCGACCTTCTGCTCCCATGCCTCGGCACCGGAACGTCCGGCAATCATCTGCTTGGCATGCAGCGTGCCGCCGGTCACCTTAACCCATGCCAAGCGCTCGCCGCGATCCCCGCGGCTGACACGATAGACGCGCGCAGCAAACTCCGGGAGCCACGCCTGTTCACGCATCAGCGCGCATATACCATCCAGCAGCTCGTCCACGCCCTGGTCCTTGAGCGCCGAGCCGGCAAAGCAGGGAGAGAGCTTGCGCTCGGCAACCATGCGCGACAGCGTTGCGACGGAAAGCTCACCCACTTCAAGAAACTCCTCGAGCGCCGCCTCGTCCAACGCAGCAGAGTCCTCCTGAACGGCACCGCCCGCCAACAGTTCGTTGGCGTCCAGACAGCCCTCGGAGAGACGCTGCCCCAGCTGTGCCAGCAAAACATCGCGGCCGGGATTCTCCAAATCGATCTTGTTGATGAAGATGAATGTCGGAATGTCATAGCGCGCAAGCAAGCGCCACAGGGTTTCGGTGTGCCCCTGCACGCCGTCGTTGGCGCCCACCACCAGAATCGCGTAGTCCAGGGCACGCAGTGTGCGCTCCGCCTCGGCAGAAAAATCGACATGCCCCGGCGCATCCACGAGCATGACGTGGGTATCGCCATGGTCGAGCACAGCCTGCGACGAGAAAATCGTAATACCGCGCTCGCGCTCGATCGCATTCGTGTCCAGATGCGAATTGCCATCGTCCACGCGGCCGCGCTTGCGAATGCGACCCGCGTTGAACAGCATGGCCTCGGCCAACGTGGTCTTGCCGGCATCGACATGCGCCAAGATTCCAACGACCGCTTGCTTCGACATGTCTCTCCTCTTATTGCAAGCCCATCACACGCGGCAACGGGCGTCCTCGTTCCACACTGGATGATACAATTTACGGGCCGGCGGGCGAAGCGGGCCCTATCCCCCGACCAAGCTCATCGCCCCGCGTTGCCGCGCGGCGATTTTCGTAGGTTCGCGCCTTGCGAGAGCCGGCTTTAAATCAGCGCAGCGAACGAAAATGGCCCCACCCGGAGCCATTTTCGTTCGCGCGAATTGTTGATACGCGCCCTCGATCTTATGCCTCGCGCAGCCAATCGAACGCGACGCGCGGCGTGCCGTCCGACACATACACGACGCCGGCACGCTCGAATCCCGCCTTAATACTCGCGCCCTGCATGGGCAGGTTGTCCTGATGTGTGTCGATGCGCAGGTGATCGGCACGCTCCTTGGCAAAGGCAAACATCGCGGCCGCGATACCGTGCACGGTGCCGTCGGATGCCACACGATGCAGCACAGCGTACGGAGTGTCGCTGCGCCATTGACCGTCCTCAATTACGTCATAGCACTCGTCCGGGCCCGGTAAAAAGGCAAACGTCGCCACCACGCGACCGTCGACTTCGCACACATAGCTGTCACCGGCGGCGATATCGGCAGCCAGCTGCTCGGCAGAAGGCGTGCCCTCGGGCCACTGCGTGGCGTTGCCATGTGCGCGCATAAAGGCGCGGGCCGCGTCATAGATGGCCATGACAGCGGGAATGTCGGTATCGAGGGTTTTTCTGATCATCACGCGGCGACCTCACGTTTATTGGTATCACTTTGGTTGAGCAATGATACCAGCGTTTGGAGAGAGGCGCGAAGCAGATGGGAAGCAAAAAGCGAGCCGCCTGGTCAAAGGCCAAAAGCGAGTTTTTGGGCGCTGCTACCGGCGGCGATATGAGCGACCTGTTTGCGCGCGAGGACGAGCGCCGCGACGCCCTGGACGCCGAGCGCGATGAGGCCTGGCGCTACAAGTCGTGCGAACGCAAAAACCGTTACGACACACGCGCCGAGGCAGAGGCAGTTATGGCCGACTGCGAAAACCGCGGGCGGCGTGGTTTGGCCTGCTACAAATGCGAATACTGCGATGGATGGCACCTAACGTCGCACCCTTGGAAATAGGCGCCACATCGGCACGGCACTGACGGAGCGCCAGCCATCGCACGCAAACTACGGGCGCGGCGGCACCAAAACATCGTAACGAACGGCCTTGCCCGCAAGTTGATAGCTCGGCTTAACGCCGGCAAGCAGTGGCCCCTTCACCGGCCGCTTGACAACCACCTTGCGCGGGTGCACCGCAAGCGCAGCTTCGACCAGCGACTCCTCATCGGCGCACGGCTGTTCCAGATGGTGCAAGAGTTGGAACTTCTTTTTAACCGCCGCGCTCTTGGTGCGCCCGGGAAACATGGGATCCAGATACACCACGTCGGGAGCGATGAGATCGCCCTGCTCGATCAGCTCAGCTGTATGGCGAAGGCCGGCAATGCTGTCCTCGCCCGCATGTAAGCGCATGCGCGCCACGGCTGTCGCAAGCGCCGGATCATCTGCCGCGCGATCCAAGGCATCCTTGAGGAGCGCCGCGATTACGCAATCCTGCTCATACAGATCGACGGTAAAGCCCACAGCCGCCAACAGCAGCGAATCCTCGCCAAAGCCTGCCGTGGCATCAATCGCCCATGGGCTCTCGATGTCTTTTGTGCGCGCAGCCTTTACCAGCAGCTCTTGCTGCAGACGGCCTTGCTTGAGTCGTGGCAGCATGCGGGCAAAATCGGCTCGCAGCTCCATCGTGCCGTCGGTGAGCGTGAGGCCCTCGGACTTCCCGGTCAGCTCAAGCCCCGCAGCCCGAGCAACAGAAAAGGGATCGACGACACCCATGGGCACTCCTTAACAAGCAAAACGAATACGTGAGCGCCGTTTATGTCGGCACCCAACCGTTCGCTATTGTCCCACATGCGACATGGCCCACAGCATCCCAATGCAAAGCACCGCCATCAATCCCGTGCACACGGCAGCGATCACAGAATCGCCCATACGCCTTCCCAACGACCGCGGCTCACGCACTTGCCCTGTTCCGTACATCATGGCTCCTCCTTGAGACCAGCTCCTTGTTACGGCCTCATCATCTCAGTGCCGCACATGAGCTGCCATCGATTTGGCTTACGTCCAGCTTTCCTTTTTGAAAGGTTAGGTTGGGCTGCGCGGGCTCAAGGCGCTTTCAGGCGCATGCATCGCCGCGTTGAACTACAATGTGCTTCACCATATGTGCAGCACATGAGGTACGCCAGGTTGGCGTACTCGCATCGAAAGGACCAGCCATGAGCTCCGCTCGCAAGACTCTCAAAATCCTTGCCCTCGTCTACTTTGTTTTGGGCATCGCCAGCCTCGTCATCGCCGGCGTCGGTATCGCCAGTGGCAACCTCGATTCCACGTACGGGTCAAACGCCATGCTCGCCGCGGTCGTGCTGGTCGCCAAGGGCGTTGTCGATCTTGCCGCAGGTGTTGCAGGCATCAAGGGTGCCAACAAGCCTTCGCAGGTGGATGGCGCGTTTAAGCTCGGCATCGTTGCCGCAATCGCCACGATTGCGCAGGCCGTGCTCACGCTTCCCGCGCTCGGCGGCAGCTCCGTCAATATCGTCGCCTTTGTCATCGTGGTGTACGACCTGTTCTTTGTTCAGCAGGCACACGCCGTTAAGGCCGAGAACAAGGACCGCCTGTAAGCGCTCGCTTCTCATAACCTCTGCAGCCAAGCAACTAAAAAGGGCCGATCGCGCATCTCCGCGGTCGGCCCTTTATGTTTGCCCAGATAAAACCTGCCAAAACAAACCTGTCCCTTTTTGGCAGGTTGTTAGCTGTGGCGGTACTCGGCGATGATGAAGTCGATGTCGGTTTGAAGGGTGTCCAAATTTGCCAGGCGCTCTTTGTCGGCAGGGCGGGTGCGGTAGTAGTACGGCGTCATCTGGAACACCGCCTCGATGTCGTCCTGGGTCTGAAGCGTAATATTCGCAGACACCCGCTGCGTTCCGACCAACTCGAGCGCGGTGGTCTGCGGCAGCTTCTCGTCGTTAAGGTACGGCGTATCGTAAAGCACTTCCTTGAGCCCAAACAGATGACGGGCACCCGGCACCACGGTATAGAGCGAGCCCTCGGGCGCCAGCACGCGGGCAAACTCACGCTCGTTAAAGGGAGCGAAGAGCTCGGTCACCATATCGAAGGCGCCATCAACCACGGGGATGTCCTTCATGTTGGCCACGAAGTAGGTCGCATCGCCGCGCTTGGCGGCCAGGCGCACCATCTCCTTGCCCAGGTCAAAACCGTAAGCATCTACGCCCGGCACCGCGCCCATGGCACTGGTGTAATAGCCCTCGCCACAGCAAATATCGAGCAGCGTCATGGGGCCGTTCGCAGACGTGGCGCGCCCAGACACCTGCTTGCGCACCAGCTCGACCATCGCATCGCGCAACGGCGCGTAGTATCCACGGTTCAAAAAGTCACGACGGCTGCGCGCCTGCGACTTGGGATCGCCCATGGAGTCGCCGCTCTTGGACGAGCGCAGTAGATATAGATAACCCTCGCGCGCACGGTCAAACCGGTGTCCGCTCGCGCATGCGGCCCCACGCTCATCGTCCACCAACGGTTCATGGCAAACGGGACACAACAACATGGCAACTCCTTAGCGCGAACAACACAACGCACACCATTGTCGCACGCCTTCCTCACCTAGTCATTGGGGACGTTCTTGAATGACTAGTCGTTTAAGAACGTCCCCAATGACTAATCTCTTGACAAGCGCGGAGACGCCGCTGGTTGAGCATAAGCCAGCGAAAACGCCCCTAAGCGAGCAAGGTGACGTGAAAGAGGAGGGAAGCGTACTTCGGTACGCGACCGACGATTGAACGTCAGATTGCCGCTTAGGGGCGTTTGCAGCGTCGACTGGTCCGTCGTTCGTTAGAACGACGGAACCAAAGGTGGAGCGTCGACTAGTTACGCGGTTTGGTAAAACCGCGTAACCCTACAGCTGGCGCAGGCCTTCCTCGAGGCCGGTCTTGCTGTCGGTCTTCTCATCGCGCATCTTGATGACGCGGGCGGGGACACCGGCCACGACGGCGCCGGCGGGGACGTCCTCGACGCACACGGCGCCGGCGGCAACGACAGCGCCCTTGCCTACGTGCACGCCCTCCAGGACCACGGCGTTGGCGCCGATCATGACATCGTCCTCGATGATGACGGGCGTGGCGCTGGCGGGCTCCACAACGCCTGCCAGCACGGTGCCGGCGCCGATGTGGCAGTTCTTGCCCACGGTGGCGCGGCCGCCCAGCACGGCGCCCATATCAATCATGGAGCCTTCGCCAATGACGGAGCCGATGTTGATGATGGCGCCCATCATGATGACGGCGCGATCGCCGATCTCGACGCGGTCACGGATGATCGCGCCCGGCTCGATGCGGGCGTTGATGCCCTTAAGGTCGAGCATGGGCACGGCAGAGTTGCGGCAGTCATTCTCGACATCGTAGTAGTCGATGGAGTCGGCATTGGCATCGAGGATGGCCTTGAGCTCATCCCAGTCGCCAAAGACGGTCTTGCCGCGACGGCCGCCGTAGACATGTGCGTCGCCCCAGGCAACCTTCATGCCGGGCTTCTCGCACACGTACAGCTTGACAGGTGTCTTTTTGGGCACGGTAGCGATGTAGTTGATAATCTCCTGGGCATCCATCTCGGCTGCGTTGCTCATTTGCTATCTCTCCTTTGGGTGGATTCGGTTGATACCTGGTTAGGCAAACATGACCTGGTCGAACGTATAGAAGCCGGGTTCGCGGGTGACGAGCTTCTGGGCGGCGGCCAGGGCGCCGTTGACGAAGATCTGACGGCTCGTGGCGCGGTGGGTGAGCGTGACCTCCTCGTCCTGGCCAAAGAAACTCACTTCGTGGACGCCGGCGACGGTGCCCCCGCGCAGCGAGTGCATACCGATCTCCTTGGGGTCACGCGCGCCGCACATGCCCTCGCGGCCATAGACGGGGTGGTAGCCTGCCTCGGGCTCGGCTTCGACGACGGCATCGAGCAGCAACTTGGCTGTGCCGCTGGGGGCATCGACCTTTTGGTTGTGGTGCGTCTCGACGATCTCGCAGTCAAAGCCGGGCAGCTCACGCGTGGCCTGGGCCACTAGATGACGCAGGGCTGCGATGCCGATGGAGTAATTGCCCGAGTGCATAACGCGGGTGTTCTGGCCCAGCTCACGCAGACGGTCCATCTGCTCGGGCGTATAGCCCGTGGTGCCCGAGACCAACGCGGCGCCCGTGCGCTCGACATAGGCGACGACGGCATCGAAGGTCACGACGTTCGAGAAGTCGATGATAACGTCGGCCGCCGGGGCGCTCTCGAGCTCGGACAGATCAAAACCGATCTGGGCGACGATATCAAAAACGGGTTGACCGGCGGCGTCGACAACGCCCTCGGCGGTGGTGCGGATGAGCGAGCCCATGCGGCCCGTTCCCATAATGACGGTCTTAATCAAGCAGACCAGCCCCCTTCAGAGCATCGGTAAGTGCAGAGCGCGTGTCGTCTGCCATGGGGCACAGCGGCATGCGGTAGTTTGCCTCGATCATACCCATCTGGGCGAGCGCCTCTTTGACGGGGATGGGGTTGACCTCACTAAAGAGGGCATTGATGAGCGGCTGGCCGGCAATTTGGATATCGCGGGCACGCGCCACGTCACCGTCCAAATAGGCGCGGCACATGTCATGCACGAGCTGCGGCTGCACGTCTGCCCACACGCTGATGGTGCCCGAGGCGCCCAGGCTCATGAGCGGCACGGTAAGCGCGTCCTCGCCCGAGTACATGCGGAAGTCGTCTGACAGCAGGTGGGCGATCTTGGCCGCGTAGGCGACGTTGCCCGAGGCCTCCTTAATACCCATGATGTTGGGGTGCGCGGCCAGGCGCTCTACGTTGCGCTCGCTGATACCGCAGCCGCAGCGGCCGGGGATGTTGTACAGGATGCAGGGGATGTCCACGGCATCGGCGACGGTCTTAAAGTGCTGATAGATACCCTCTTCGTTGGACTTGTTGTAGTAGGGGGTAATGAGCAGCAGGCCGTCGGCTCCCAAGCCCTGGTAAGTAAGCGACTTGGTGAGCATGGTCTGCGTTGAGTTGGAGCCCGAGCCGGCAATGACGGGGACGCGTCCTGCAACATGCTTGACCACGGCGGCGACGACGGAGTTGTCCTCGTCGTCGGTCATCGTGGCGCTCTCGCCGGTGGTGCCCAGGGTGAGGATGGCGTCGGTGCCGTTTTGCAGGTGGAAATCGATAAGGCGCTCGAGTGCGTCAAAGTCGACACTGCCATCCTTTTTAAACGGCGTGACGAGGGCGACGATTGAGCCCTCGAGATTGCGGATGTCCATGTTCTTCTCCTTCGCGTCCGCGATTTGGATGCGTTTGTTCCATTGGGCGGCGACTGCCAGGCGCTCGTCTTGGGCGCGACGGCGGGCACTTTCGGCGCGCGACTTGGCCAACAGCTCTCGGCCGCTCGGCAGCACGTCGAGCGTGGCAAAGTAATCGCCCGGGCGCTCGGCGCGGCGGATGAGGTCGGCCGAGCCATCGGGGCGCAACAGGACCTCGGCGGAGCGCAGGCGTCCATTGTAGTTGTAGCCCATGGAGTAGCCATGCGCGCCGGTATCGTGGATCACAAGCAGGTCGCCCATGTCGATATGCGGCAGCTCGCGATTGATGGCGAACTTGTCGTTGTTCTCGCACAGATTGCCCGTGATGTCGTAGGTGTCAGTGACGGGCGCTGTGGTCTTGTCGTCGCCACCCGGCTGGCCCATCACCGTAATGTGGTGGTAAGCGCCATACATGGCAGGACGAATCAGATCGACGGCACTGGCGTCCACGCCGATATAGTCCTTGTAGATCTGCTTCTCGTGGATGGCCTTGGTGACCAGGCATCCGTAGGGGCCCATCATAAAGCGACCCATCTCGGTGCAGATCGCCACATCGCCCATGCCGGCGGGGACCAGAATCTCGTCGTAGGCTGCGTGTACGCCCTCACCGATGGCGTGAATGTCGTTAGCCTGCTGCTCGGGCAGGTAGGGGATACCCACACCGCCGGACAGATTGATAAAGGCGACATGTGCGCCGGTCTCGCGCTCCAGGCGCACGGCAAGTTTAAAGAGGATGCGTGCGAGCTTGGGATAGTAGTCGTTAGTGACGGTGTTACTGGCAAGGAAGGCATGGATGCCAAAATTCTCGGCGCCCTTGGCCTTGAGCATGCGGAAGGCCTCAAAGAGCTGCTCGGTGGTCATGCCATATTTGGAGTCGCCCGGGTTGTCCATGATGCCGTTGGAGAGCTGGAACAGACCGCCTGGATTAAAGCGGCAGCTGACCGTCTTGGGGATGGGCCCCGCAACGCACTCAAAGAACTCGATGTGGCTGATGTCGTCAAAGTTGACGATGGCACCCAGCTTGTCGGCGAGCTCAAAGTCGGCAGCCGGCGTGTCGTTGGACGAGAACATGATGTCGTGTCCCGTGATACCCAGTGAGCGGGCGATCATAAGCTCGGTATAGCTCGAGCAATCGCAGCCGCAGCCGTATTCGTTGAGAATGGAGATGAGCGCCGGGTTGGGGTTGGCCTTGACGGCAAAGTATTCCTTAAAGCCCGGGTTCCATGCAAAGGCGTCGCGCACTTCTTGCATGTTGCGGCGGATGCCTGCCTCGTCGTATAGATGAAACGGCGTGGGGAACTGCTCGACGATATGCTCGAGTGTCTCCTTGTCCGCAAACGGCTGCTTGGCCGCATACGCCTCGTTGGGGGTCAATGCCATGTCCCGTAAACCTCGCTATCCAGACGGCGCCATCTGCGCATCGAATCCGCATAGCGTGGACCCAATGTCCGGATAGCGCTCCCGCATTGCTGCAGACAGTCCTGTGGGTGTTTCCCACAGGCCCACCAGGTTGTTCGTGCCCGAAAAACCCAGTTCGGCGGGTTTCGCCTCCCCACGGGGTCAAAGCCTGCCGGCTCGCCCGCGGTTCTTCGTGCCCGCGCCTCTATCAAGTGGTAAAGACCCTATCACGTTGCACTTTACCAAACAAGAGTATTTGTATATAACGTTTAAAAAATGCAGCAATATGCTGGAAACATGTGTGCCACAATCCTGTATCACAATAAGTTGCAACAGATGTGCCTTACGAAGGGATTCTCTATGACCGAGCTCCAAGAACTCCGTCGCTATCGCCGCGATCTCCATCGCATCCCGGAGCTCGATTTCGATCTTCCTCAAACAATAGCCTATATCGAGGGCGTGTTGGCACCACTCACCTGCGAAGTGACCCATCCGTGCCCCAGCTGCGTCTGCGCTTTCTTCGACGCTGGCGTTGGTGCCACGCATGCCACGGCGATTCGCGCTGATATGGATGCGCTGCCCATTGCCGAGGCAACGGGGACAGTGTTCGCCTCGACCCATCCCGGCAAGATGCACGCTTGCGGACATGACGGACACATGGCTATGGCACTTGCCGCCGCGACGTATGTCGACCGTACGATTCGCGAGCAGCCGGGCGCCATGAGGCGCAACGTGCTCTTTGTGTTCCAGCCGGCCGAGGAAACGACCGGTGGTGCCAAGACGGTATGCGAGAGCGGCGTGTTCGAACGCTACGGGGTCGACCGAATTTTCGGCTTTCACGTGTGGCCCGATCTGCCTGCCGGCACGTTGGCGAGTTGTTCCGGCCCGCTGCTGGCGCGTTCGAGCGAGACGCATATCCATATTCACGGTACGAGCATCCATATTGCTAAGACTTATGGTGTGCCGGTTGAGGAGTCGCACGATGCCGCGTTGGCGGCAGCGAAGTTTTTGGTTGCCGAGCGCGAGCTGATGGACGAGCTGGGCACCGACGAGCCCTGTATCGGCAAGTTTGGTCTGCTACAGGCCGGTACCGTCTGCAACGCGGTGGCGGGAGAGGCCCATGTTGCCGGCAGCCTGCGTGTGTTTACGGACGACATGTTCGACCGTGCGCGTGAGGGTGTGCGCCGCGTGCTTGATGAGGCATGCGCTGTAACGGGCTGCACGTACGATCTCGACTTTGCCGAGGGCTATCCGCCGGTCGACAACGACCCCGAGTTGTTTGCCAATGTCGCGCCCGCCTTGCCCGAGCTGCAGCTCGTGGATGAGCCTTTGCTGATTGCCGAGGACTTCGCTTTCTATCAGCGCTATCTGCCGGGCGTGTTCTTCTTGCTGGGCACGGGCGTGCCAGAGGGACAAGAAAACCCGATCGACGCTGATGGCTGCCCAGCCTATGCGATGGGCGCCCTTCACACCGATACCATGCTCTTTGACGAGGAAATCCTGCTCAAGGGCCTCGATGTCTACAAACGATTGCTTGACTTGGAGTGACGATGGAACGACGCCGACAGTCTGCCGTATATAGTCCTGGTGGGTGCGGATGCGGCTTGCTACTGCTCCCGGTTATTGCTGTGAGCATTGGCGTGATGTTTGCGCTTGCTGGACTGGCGGCAGCGGCACTTGTGCTGTTGATTGTGGCCATTGGCGTGACGATTTGGCTGTGCCGTTCTCGCGAGCAACGTCGTGCCGAAGGCAAGACCAATGTTGGATGGGTCTTCTTTTTGATTGTCGCCTACCTATTGAGCATCAGTTATCTGGCGTTCTTTATCTTGTTGCTTGTGAGCACCTTTACCGGGGAATCCGTCACGGTGGGGTAGGCTTCGATTGCCTTTTTGAGGATGAACCGAAAAGGGGCCGGATGGGCACTTTACCTATCCGACCCCTTTCGCTCGGTAGTCAATTCGGTCTCTTACTCGGCTGCCTCGCGGCGAGCGACCTCGTCGATCAAGATAGCATCGCCGTGCTTGGCGGTGGCAATGCTCGCGGCCATAATCATGCCCATTGCCGTGATGTAGGCGAAGAGCATCGACGGCGCCACGTCCATAACGATGCCGGAGAGAATCGGCGTCGCCACCTGAGCCGCCATGCTCACGGTGTAGTAGTAACCGGAGTAGCGGCCCACGCTTTGGGAGCTGCAGCACTCCAGAATCATCGTGTACACGCACAGGTCCACGCCGCCCAGCGCGACGCCCATCAACAAAAAGACCCCGTACAACACGGGCGAGAAACCGGGTGCCAGCCAAAGAAGCGCGGGGCACAAAACCATGATGACGGCGGTGCCCAGGGCGACCTTTTTGCGGCCGATTTTGAGCGAAAGGTTTGCCAGGGGTACGTAGCTTAGCAGCGCGCCTGCAATCGTCACGATATTGATGATGGCATAGGAACCGCCCTCCATGCCATAGAACAAATCGGCATAACGGCTGATATTGGTGGTCATGGCGTTATAGCTCATGTAGTAGAAAAACGTTGCGGCGAGCAGCATGATGATGGAGCGACGCACGTCGGTGTCTGCAACGCGTTCCTTACCGCCGGCCTCGGGGGAGTCGTCTTTGTCAATCTGATCCTCGTCGATGCCCATTGACAGCGATTTCTCGCGCATCTTTTCGACGAGGGCGGGCTCACGGACAAAGATGCCGTAGACAACGGCTGACACGAGGATAAAGGCGGCCTGCAAGATAAAGAGCGGAAGATAATCAGGTTTGTCGGCCTTGGGAACCATGACCGAGATGGCGACGAGCATAAGACCCGTTCCCGCATAGCCGACGATCTTTTCGATTGAGTCCGCCTTGGTTCGAAGTAGGCGAGGCGTAATATCTGCCACAATGGCAACCGTCATGGTGCGGTAGGCGCATATTGCCAAAAGCGTGAGGATAATCGCGCCAATGAGCAGAGGTAGGCTGCCCATGTTGTTGGCGATCGCGATGAGCGGGACGGAGAGCATTGCCACCGCGGAGCCGCCCAAGATAAAGGGCGTTCGACGCCCGAGTTTGCTTGCGCAGCGGTCCGAGAGGATGCCAAAGAGCGGAAGCAGGAACAGGCCAAAGACATTATCGATGGCCATGATCGCGCCGGTGAGCGAGTTGGATAGGCCAAAGGTCCCTGTGAGCATCTTGGGAACGATGCCGTCGTAGACCTGCCAAAAGCTGATCATGCCCATAAAGGGTAGGGAGGCGAGGGCGACGGCCTTGGTGTCGAGCCGGGCCGCCCGCTTAAGATTTGGTTGGGTCATGCTGGTTCTCCTGGTCGGTAAAAGCGGGGAGGGGCGATGTCGGCCCTCCCGTCCTACAGTTGTCCAAGGTTGGCGAGAAACGCCACATAGAATTCGATACCGCGCTTGTAGACGTCGACGCCGATGCGTTCGTTGGCGGCATGGATGAGTTTGCGCGCCTCGCCCGAGTAGATGAAGCCGCAGAAGCGGTAGACGCGATCGCAGATCTCGTTGAACTCGCGCGAGTCGGTGCAGGAGTTCTGCACGTAGGGGGCAAAGCCGGCCTCGGGATAGACACCCGACACGCAGCGATGGATGTAGTTGAAGGCGGCATCGTCTTCGTAAGGCGAGATGGGCGCGGGCTCGGTGTAGGGGATCGCCTCGTTGATTTCGACGGTGACATGGTCGGGGCTTACGCCCGAGGCGCGGCACTGCTGGGCGGCGAGCCTGCGAGCGCGTTCAACGGCATCGGCGATGGTCTCGAACGGAGCGATGCGCACGTTGAAATTGGCGCGAGCGACCGGTGGCAGCACGTTGTGCGCGTTGGAGCCTTCGAGCTGCGTGAGCGCATAGGTTGTGCGCAGCATGGCCGAGGTCTCGGGGCTGGCGGCCATGATCTTGGTAACCGCGGGGCGCGTGAGCCACAGGTTGCCAAAGATTGCCTGATACGTCGCGCTGCTACGGGCACCCAACTCGGTCAGTGTGGCCTCGACGGCGGGCGTGAGCTGCGGCTTGCCGGGGTTGGCCGAGATAGTCTCGCATACACGGCAGAGAAGACGGCAGGCATCGTTTGCCGCAGGCGTAGAGGCATGGCCGCCGTCGGCGCGCGCCGTGACGGTAAGGTCGACGTGGCCCTTCTCGGACACGCCTACCATGGCAACGGGTTCGGTGACGCCGAGCGGGGCGTCGGTTGCCACGGCGCCACCCTCATCGAGCACCATGTAGGGATGGATGTTGTGCTCGCGAAGCCACTGCACTGCATGGGTTGCAGTAGGTGCGGCGATTTCCTCGCCATCGCTCGAGAAGAACCAGACATCGCGCGGGGGAACGAAGCCCTGGGCAATCAAATGCTCGGCGGCCTCGAAGAAAGCCGAGACGATGCACTTGGTGTCGAGGGATCCGCGGGCCCAGATCTCGCCGTCGAAGATCTCGGCTCCAAAGGGATCGTGCTTCCAGTCTTGGCCCTCGACGGGCACGACGTCCTGATGCGCCATCATGACGATGGGGTCCAAGGCGGAATCGGCGCCAGGCCAACGCAGGAGCATGCCAAAGTCGTCGACGCGTGTGAGCTCGGCGACTTTAAAGAAATGCGGATAAAGTCGCTGAAGCGTGGGAATCCACTGGCTGAAGGGTTCATCGTCGCGCTCGGCGATGTTCTCACGCGAAACGGTGGGGATGCGCAGCAATTCGCAAAAGCGCTCGACGGCTGCCTCGTCTGCCTTGTAGGTGCCTGCATCAAGAGGCGCGCCCTGTGCGACCGATACCGATGCTCCCATGGTGGGACTCCTTTCGTGTTGTATATCGAATACGTCAAGATTATCGCCCGCACCGCGCGTGGGAAATGGCGAAACACGTTGTTCATCTGCGGGCGGCGGGTCGGATAGCCTTAGCCGACGATGACCGTGCCGTCTTCGGTCACGGTGATGGCGTCTCCCGTCGACACAGCATCGAGAAACTCATCGCCCAGGTTGTCAATGGTGGGCATGGAGGTGTCGGTCCATACACCCGAGAGGATCGCGCCAGCGGCGGCAAGGCTGTCAATGGGTTTGGAAAACAGCAGGCATGCGGGTTGGCGCCCCATTTTGGTGGCGCAGAAGAGCACCATGCCGCCTGTGGTGGAGCCGATAGTCTGCGGAAGACACAAGGCACATCCCGCCAAAGGTTTGCCGTACAAGTCGGGATTGTTTTGGTCGGAACACGTGGCCTTTTTGTCGCCAAACATCAGTGCCTTCTGAAACGATGCGAGTGTGTTGAGCCCTCCGTGAGAGACAAGTGCCTTGGCGTGGGCAGTTCCGGGGACAACGACGCGGCCGTGAAAGATTTTTTCCATGAGGAGTCGCCTTCCTATTTGATTGGTTTTCCGGTGGTGACGTAGGCGAGCACCTCGTCGTCGGTGTAGTAGCGCGATGCCGAGTACGTACGCAACTTGTTGGAGTTGGTGATGATGGGCATGCTGCCGCACAGCGGGTTGTTGGTGTACATAAGCGGGCAGATGCTCGAGACGACGGCACCGGTAGTCGAGAGGCGTCTGTATGCCGCAGTCTTGCGGAAGGCGTCTGCCACGGATGGGGCGGCGGTCAGTACGGTGGGTACTTGCACGCGGCACTTGCCGGAGGCGCTCAGCCCATCGCAGATGGCGTCTGCCCAATGGGCGAG
>CABQSP010000008.1:0-43609 GCA_902466855.1 uncultured Collinsella sp.
GCGCGGCAAGGAGATATATTGCCAGACCGGAGGGGCCCCGTGGGCGGGAATCTGGCACTCCATATTTTGTTCACAAATAAATAGAACCCTCAGTTGCTTCGCTGAGGCCGTATTCGAAGCAGCAGCTTCTGATATTGGCGATGACCAGCTGGTTTATAGGTGTTAAGGCATCGGTCATCTCTGGAGCGCCACTTTACTCCAAAAGTATCAGCTATTTGTTTCCCGTCGGTAAAAGGCAGGTTTTGTTCGCCAAGCGTTCTTATATATAGAGAAGTTCGGGTTCGAGCCCGTGCACCGACAACAAAAAAAAGCGACCAACCGGAGTCGATCGCTTTCTGTTCTATGGTGGAGCATCCAGAGGATGATTCCGAACTCGTTTTCTCGCTGCCATTCATGCTTTCGAAGCATCGTTCGACCTCCGCAGCCTCATGTTTTGAGGATCTGCCGTGTTTATCACTGTTATTAATGAGTGTTTGGAAGTGATCCTCATACAGATACATGCGATCCGCCAGAGAACTGAGAAGCATCTTTCTGCAGCCCTCGTTATCTGTCCTCGCATCTCTCAGGTCTTCCGGAAATTCACAAGCAGTCTTAGGGTCAGTTTGTTTCTGCTTTCAGAGACTTGTTTGAGAGTTATTAAAGACAGTTCAAAACAATAAGTGAGACACCATAAAGCAGAGCAAGATGTGCCGGATAGAAAATGTAGAAGAAGTATTTCAGCTTCAGCCCTCGCTTGCCATTATAAAGATTGATAAGCAGCAACGAAACGACCGCGGCAGCAACATCAGGGTTAAATACATTAGCTGTAGCAAACTCAAATCCGCCGCCAACTATATGGCATGACGAAAGGAGCACTGCGCATACTGCAGCAAAGAACATCTTGGCCTTGCTGTCGTGAAATAAATAGAATGCAGCCACAAGCAGAATGCCATACACGCCGCCATCTAGTTTAGTGTATTCAGCTGCCAGTGCTGTCAAAACAATCAGTGCAATTTCTGCGATGTGCCTCTTCCATTTTGAAAGACTTTGTATCTTTTCCAGAATAATCAAAAAGACCAAGGAAAGCAGGAGCTCACACATAACATTTTGTTGCCGAAGGTCAAATAGTTGCCCGGTTTGAACGAAATCGTATATGGGCTCCGCAATGATTGCGAAGACAAGCATATTTCGCAGGTACTTCTTTATGTCATGAGTATGCAAAAATCCCTCAACTATCAAAAAGCAAAATAAGGGAAATGCAATTCTGCCAAGAACATGAAGCACATCCGAAGCCTCGCTTAGAATCGCCCACTGCTCGTCTGATATCTGATTGTACGATGCGTGAGTCATGATTCCATTGGTCAGGACGATCCTGCTTACATGATCGAGAACCATCGAAATGGCCGCTATTATCTTTAATGTGCTGCCGCTAATTCCGTATCTATCTGTTTTCATTTCGTTTCCCTTTCTTTGGGTGGGCCGTCAGGGGTTCAGCCTGCTTCGCACGCGAACGCTGCGGCGCTTTCGCGCCTTGCGCGCTGCGCTGGCAAACGCTCACGCGTTTACTCAGCTCCGCGCCCCGACGGGTTCGAACCCGTGCACCGGCAACAAAAAAGCGACCAACCGGAGTTGATCGCTTTCTATTCCATGGTGGGCCGTCAGGGGTTCGAACCCTGGACCTTGGGATTAAAAGTCCCCTGCTCTGCCAGCTGAGCTAACGGCCCGCGGGTGGCATTGTACCACGGTCTGGGACTATTCCCAACTCCATTGGCCGTTCTGGAAAATCACAACTTCGCGTCCATCGGGCGTAATGCCCACAATATCGATGTCATCCGTGCCAATCATAAAGTCAACGTGTGTGCTCGAAACGTTGACACCATGCTCCAGGAGCTCCTCTTTGGACATATCATATCCATCCTCGATGCACTCGGGGAAGCCGACTCCCAGTGCAAGATGGCAGCTGGCATTCTCGTCATAGAGCGTGTCATAGAACAGGATGTCGCTTTCACGGATCGGCGTGTTCTTGGAAATGAGCGCGACCTCTCCCAGGTGAGCAGCGCCCTCATCAGTATCGATGATACTTGCGAGCGTTGCCTTGCCCACGCGGGCATCGTAGTCCACCACGCGGCCGCCCTCGAATTTAATCCAAAAATCGTCGACCTTATTGCCGTGGTGGATGAGCGGCATGGCCGAGTACACGATACCGTCGGCGCGCATGCGATCGGGCGAAGTGAAGACTTCCTCGGTGGGAATGTTGGGGAAGAAGGGGTGCCCATCGGGCGTCTTGCCCTTGCCGCCGGCCCACTCGTGACCCTTCGTCATGCCAATCATCAGATCGGTTCCATTTGCCGCGGTGTAATGCAGGCAGTCGAAACGATTGTCGTTCAGGAAACGCAGGTTCTTTTCGAATGCGGCGTCATGGAGCTCCCAGTCGCTCTCTGGGTCCTGGCCATCGGCGCGAGCGGTGTGCAGAATCGCATTCCACAGCTTATAGATTGCAACCTCATCGGCGTCTCCTGGGAACACCTCGCGCGCCCAAGCCACGACCGGAGCGCCGGCGATGCACCACGGATTGATGTTGTAGTCCAGTCCACGGCGGAAAACTTTGCACTGCGTGTTCCTTGCCTTAGAAGCTGCAGCGGGCTTAGCGGGATCGATGCCCTTAAGGGCGGCAGGGTCCGCGCCCTCGATAAAGATAAAGCAGGCACCGTCCTGGGCCAGGGAATCCAGCTGCAGGCGCTTCCACTCGGGCGTCTGCTCAAAATAGCTTTTCTCGACATGCTCGTACGTGAGCCTCGTCACGGCATCATCGGCCCAGATGACCGTCACGTGGCCGGCGCCGGCAGCATAGGCCTCCGCGACCACCACGCGCGCAAACGGCGCGCACTCGACCGGAGACTGAACGACGACCTCCTGGCCGGGCTTAACGTTTACGCCCTTGCGGACGACTAGGCGCGCGTAGTTTTTAATCTTGGGCTCCAAGGCCTTCATGCTCTCCAGAGCCTCTTCGACCGTCAGGGCAGCTCGAATCATGTGCCACTCCATCTATCTATAGAACAGTAAAAAGGCGCGCCGCAAAAACGACGCGCCTTATATCTTAGCGATAAGTATGTATGCAAACGCTACTTCTTCTTGGAGTCCTTCTTGTCCTCCTCGGCAGCTGCGCGCTCGATAAGAGCGTTGAGCTTGTTCTCGGACATGCCCTCGGCCTGCGCGCGGTACATGTTGCGCAAGGGACGAATACGAGCGAAGTCGTAGATAAAGTCACCTAGGATGATGACATAGGACAAAACGATGCCGACCATCTGGACAGGGCTGGACACCATGCCAGCGGGAGCGAAGTACAGCGAGGCCCAAATTGCCACGACGAGCACCATGCCAATGGCGAGCACGGCCCACCAGATACGACGGCGCTTGGTGTAGTCCTCATCCTGCTTGAGGAGGATATTCGACACCGTGTAGATGCGATCCTCGCGGGCGCGCTGTTTAGCCTTGCGGGCGCGCTTCTCCTCCTTGGAAAGACCTTCCAGGTTTTCGCCCTTCTCGAGCTCTTTGCGGCGTGCCTTAGACGAAGCCGGCACGACGCGAACGGAGCTCGCTGCTTGGCGGGCGGGCTTAGCAGATGCGGCAGACTTGCGCGCAACCCCGGTAACTTCGTGGGATTGCGTGCGCTTGTTCGTGGCGCTACGGGTACTCACTTATGCGTTCTCCTTCATGCTTGTGAACTGGGAGCCCGTGATGATCTGGAAGGCCTCGCGATAGCGCTCGGACGTGCCATCGATGACCTCGGCGGGCAGGTGCGGGGTCTCCCCCGTCATATCCCAGTTGGCCTTGAGCCAATTGCGGACGAATTGCTTGTCGTAGCTAGGCTGGATCTTGCCCTCCTCGTAGCTGGCAGCAGGCCAGAAACGGCTGGAGTCGGGCGTGAGGCACTCGTCGATCAGCGTGACCTTGCCATCAATAACACCAAACTCGAACTTGGTGTCGGCAATGATGATGCCACGGGTCGCGGCGTACTCGGCGGCAGCCTTGTAGATCTTGAGGGAAAGGTCACGAATCTGCGTGGCGATGTCCTCGCCCACGATCTCGCAGCAACGCTCAAACGAGATGTTCTCGTCGTGGTCACCGATCTCGGCCTTCGTGGACGGCGTGAACAGCGGCTCAGGAAGCTTGGAAGCCTCGGTCAGGCCCTCAGGCAGCTGGATGCCGCAGACGGTGCCGTTCTCGTCGTAGGTCTTCTTGCCCGAACCGGTCAGATAGCCGCGGACGATGCACTCGATAGGAATCGTCTGGGCCTTCTTAACCAGCATGGCGCGGCCAGCGAGGTAGTCACGATACTCAGCAAACTCCTCGGGGAAATCCGCCGGGTCGATGGAAACGAGATGGTTGGGGACGATGTCGGCAAACTTGTCGAACCAGAATGCCGAGATGCGATTGAGTACCTCTCCCTTAAACGGAATCTCGTCGGGAAGAATGAAGTCGAACGCAGAAATGCGGTCGGTGGCGACCATCAGCAGGTTTTCACCGGCATCGTAAATATCACGAACCTTGCCACGGGAATCCGGACGACGCTCCATCGTTGTCACGTGAGTCACTCCTTACCTAAATACGACAGAAATGCGGGTTCTTTCCCGCATGTTTTCGCAAACTCGGAGCGGCAGAGACGCAGCCCCTCCTTCACCGAATAGCGAAAAGCTAGTGCTCCATTGTAGTAGATGCCGCGTCTGCCGTGTGCTCGCGGGGCAGATGAATTGTAAAAGTCGTACCCTTTCCAAGCTCCGACTCCACGGATATGTAGCCATGGTGACGCTCGACGATCTGCTTGGTCACGGCGAGGCCAACGCCCAGGCCGCCAGCTTCGCGGGCGCGGCTGGCATCGGCGCGCCAAAACCGCCCGAAGATGCGCGACAGATCGTCCTTGGCAATACCGATGCCGGTATCAGAAACGGCAATGCTGACGTGCTTGCGGTCACTGAGCACCGATACCACGACCCAACCGCCCTCGGGGGTGTAGCGCATGGCGTTGCTCATGAGGTTGATAACACATTGCGTGATCATGTCGGGATCGGCCTCGACGACATCGTCGTGACCCTGGGTCTCGTCCGCAAAACGCAGGCGCAGATCGCGGTCGACAAACAGGCGCTCCTGGGCATTGACGATGGAACGCACGAAAGGAACCATGTCCACCGGCTCAAGGTTGAGCGGAGCCGTGCTGTTTTCCATGCGCGACAGGTCGAGCATCTGCTGCACCAGACGAGCCAGGCGACGCGTCTCGGAAGCAACGGTTTCCAAATGCTCATCGTCGGTGGGATACACGCCATCCTGCATGGCCTCGACCGTTGCGAGCATGGCCATAAGCGGCGTGCGAAGCTCGTGTGCAACGTCTGAGGTCAGGCGCTTCTCGTGTTTCATATCCTTCTCGAGCGAAGTGGCCATCTCATCGAAGGTCTCACCCAGCTGATCGATCTCGTCATCACCGCGCAGTCCCGTGCGAGCCGACAGGTCGCCGTCACGGATTTGCTTTGCGGTACTGGTGATGCGATGAATCGGCTTGGTGAGCATGCGCGACACGAGCGATCCGATAACGACCGAAATGCAGATTGCAACAACCGCGGCGAGGGCCATGGCGTTAAAGGTCTTCTCCCTAAACGCAGAGTCCGCCTTGGTGAGCAGAGCGTCGGAGCCGATGGCCCACAGCTTTACCTGTCCGACATGCTCGCCGGAAGACGTTACAATCTCGACGTTAGCAACGCTATCGGAGTCGGCTGGAGCAGACGAGACCGGGCTATGCGATGCCCTCTTGCCGCTCGTGTCGTCGGTCGTAGCCTGGTTTTCGCGTACATCGGCGGTGGCGCTTGCCGAGGGCCAGGAATCGTCATAAACGATCACGCCCTTTTTATTGACGACCTGCATGCCCAGATCGTCGGAAACCAAACTCGACGTTGCGACCGTGCGCAGTTCTCCCGCGGTCCAAGAGCCGTTTTCCTCATATGAGGTTGCCAACTTCTCGGCAGCGGAATTTGCGATTTCGACGATATTGGAGCGTGTGTAATCCGAAAAGACCGTGCCCCACACAACAGAGACAACGCCCACCAGCACCAATACCGTCATGAGCGATGTCAGAGCAAAAGCAAGTGCCATGCGCGAGGGATAGCTCATCGTTGGCCGTGAATCGGAACGAGGCGTGTTCCAACTAGCCTTGGAACCCGCCTCGCTCTCCTGCTTGTGCTTTTGTCCGATTTCAAAGCGCGCAGGTGTCATATGTGATTTCCCTATTTCTCGTCCGACTTATCGGTCTTGGCCGGAGCCTCGAAGCGATAGCCGACACCATGGACGGTGTAGAGCCACTTGGGCTTCTTGGGATCATCGCCCAGCTTGGCGCGAAGATTCTTCACGTGGCTATCGATAGTGCGCTCATAGCCCTCAAAGTCATACCCGAGCACTTTCTCGACCAGCTCCATGCGGTTATACACACGGCCGGGATGGCGGGCAAGCGTGGTGAGCAGCTTGAACTCGGAAGCCGTCAGATCGACTTCCTTGCCCTCGACCAAGATCTTGTGGCCCGAGATATCGATGACCAGATCGCCGAAGTCGAGTACCTCGACGGCGGGCTCGTCGGCCTGATGGGCACGGCGGAACAGAGCGCGAACGCGGGCGACGAGCTCGCGCGGCGAGAACGGCTTAATCAGATAGTCGTCGGCGCCGAGCTCAAGACCGATAATACGGTCCTCGATCTCGCCCTTAGCCGTCAGCATGATGATGGGGACATCCGAGGTATCGCGAATGGTGCGGCAAACGCGCTCGCCGGGAATCTTGGGGAGCATAAGGTCGAGCACGACCAGGTCGAACTGATGCTTCTCGAACTCCTCGATCGCGGACTGGCCGTCGCCGACGCCCACAACCCAGTAGCCTTCGCGCTCGAGATAGGCAGCGACGGCGTCACGGATTGCCTTCTCATCCTCGACCAGCAGAATCTTTTTTGCATCTGAAGCCATAACACGGCCCCCCTGTCTCAATTAGCTAAGAACAAGCCCATTTTAACGCACCTGAGCCCGCCGGATGCCGCTATGACGCGGCAGCTCGGCGGGCGGTACTCACAATTACAACGCGTTTATTCCCCTGTTGGCGCCTTTTTAACCCCTCTAAGCTTAAAGAGAGAATAGGCGTGCAGTGACCGTCTCTGGTATACCCTGGCTGTTGCGCACCGTGGCGTACGTAAGGAATAAGTCCGATTTTCCCGCCGTAGCTGGATAATCGCCATACTCCAAAGCGCGGTCGGGCGACAGCAGCGAGCCATAGGTCTTGGTAGAGGTGTCGATCAGAAAATGCGACGCCTGTACCTTAACAAGGTATTTATTCTTCTTGCCAGCCGCACATGCGAGCGGCTCGCGTGACAGAAAGAGGTACGGCCCTCCCTCATTACCGATATACGTGCCCATATTGCCCAGGCTGCCCACGCCACTATAGGCCGCCTCGATAGAAAACACGAAGGTACCGCCCATATACACGGCCTCGAAAGGCGAGACTGACGAGGGAAGGACTAGCTGGGCACGCTTGGTGTTGTTGCCGTCGGTCAGATCGATTGCCGTTATGCCGTAGTAGACGCCCTCGTCGTTGCGGACACGCGGCGAGATGGTCAAAATGCCGTCGCTCGCGCGCGGGGCCGATGCAAAGCGGCCCGTCGATTTCCAAATTACCTCGGCCTTGGATTCATCAAGCGAGCGACGATAGCAAAACGAATCACTACTCGTTTTATTGCCACCTGCCGAAGGCATTTTATACCAGATGACCGATGACCCGAACGCCGTAAACAGCGGCGGATCATAGTCCTTGCCACCTCGATCGAGCTCAACCACGTCGCCAGAGAGCGAAGCGCCCGACAGATTTTGACCGTAGAGCTTCCACGATGAATTGGCAAAGTTCATCTCAACCCACGCGAATACGCCGTCGCCGGCACGGACATCGTAGAATGCATATCCCGTGCCCTCGATAGGATCCTCGATTAATGTGGTAAGCGAGCCATCGCCCAGGTTGAGCACACCGAGTGTGTTGGCGTGCAGTGCCGATGCGGGCGCCATCATCGCCGCGGCGTAATCGCCATCGCAGTAGTACAGCAGCGTACCCAGAGGCAGCGTCCATGACGCCGCCGGCTCAAGATCGATGTCGACTGCCTCGTACTCATCCGTAATCGAGATGATTTTGGAATCGTCCTTGATAACCTGCGGCTCGCCGGCGGCATCATCGCTGGTGCCCGTTTTTTTCGAGCATCCGGCAAGCACCGTGGCAGCGCCCGCGGCAGCCCCACCGAGTACGAAGCCGCGACGCGATATTCCGTTCTTGATGTGATCGGCGATACCCATTAGGCGATCTCGGCGCGAGCGGCCTCGATAGCGCGTGTAAGCTGGTCGGCGCAGGAGGTCTTTTTCATACCGCAGGTATTACCGGCGAGAACCTCGATTACGCGATCGGCAGGAGCGCCCTCGACCAGCTTGGAGATAGCCTTGAGATTGCCGTCGCAGCCGCCGGTAAACTCAACGCCCATCACCTTGTTGCCGTCATCGGAAAGGTCAAGGTGAATATTGCGAGCACACACGCCCTGAGGCTTGTAATCAAACGAAATCATGCGATCCCCTCTCAGAATGTTATTCGAGACGACTATTATCCCCGTCTTTCCCTAAATGCAACGAGGCGCTTTGCCGGCAACACACATTACCAGCAAAGCGCCCTAAAAAGCTAACGTTATGCCCGAACCTACTCGAAGCTCAGCTGCTCCAGACGATCAAAGACCGTGTCGATACGGGTGAGGAAGTCCCACGGATCAAAGATCTCGTCGAGCTTCTCCTGACTGACGGTGCAGCGCGGGTCGGCCTCGAGACGCTCCTTAAAGGTGGGGCCGGAGACACAATCCTGTACCTCGTGCCAGGTTGCCATGGCGTTCTCCTGCACAATGGCGTACGCGTCCTCGCGGGTGATGCCCGTGTCGACGAGGGCGAGCAGTACCTTGGAAGAGAAGATGAGGCCGCGGGTCTTATTGAGGTTGGCCATCATGCGGGCGGGATACAGCTGCAGGCCGTCGATAACGCGGATGAGGCACTGGAACATGTGGTCGAGGGCGATGAAGCTATCGGCCTGGGCGACGCGCTCGGCAGAGGAGTGCGAAATGTCACGCTCGTGCCACAGGGCGACGTTATCGAAGGCAACCTGGGCGTTGGACTTCACGACGCGCGACAGACCGCAGACTTTCTCCATGGTGATGGGGTTGCGCTTGTGCGGCATGGCTGAGCTGCCCTTTTGGCCCTTACGGAACGGCTCCTCGGCCTCGAGCGTATCAGTCTTCTGCAGATTGCGGACCTCGGTAGCGATGCGCTCGCAGGTGGCTGCGGTGGTGGCGAGAACGCCGGCGAGATAGGCGTGATGGTCGCGGCTGATAACCTGCGTGGACAGCGGGTCGTGAACCAGGCCCAGGTGCTCGCAGACATACTCCTCGACGAACGGCTCGATGGAGCTGTACGTGCCGACAGCGCCCGAGATAGCACCGAAGGCAACATTCTTGCGGGCGTCCTCAAGACGATCCAGATCGCGCTTGAGCTCCCAGGCCCAAGAGCCAAACTTCATGCCGAAGGTCATCGGCTCGGCGTGGATGCCATGAGTGCGGCCGGCACAGAGCGTGTTGCGCTCCTCAAAGGCGCGACGCTTGCAAATCTCGCCGAGCTTCTTGACGTCCTCGATGATCAGGTCGCAGGCCTGGGTGAGCTGGTAGCACAGGGCTGTGTCGCCCAGATCCGAGCTGGTCATGCCATAGTGAACCCAGCGGCTGGGCTTGGGGTCGCCCTCGGGAACATCGGCATCGATGTATTCCTTCATGTTGGTCAGGAAGGCAATGACGTCGTGGCGCGTGACTTCCTCGATCTCATCGACCTTCGCCTTCTCAAAGTTGGCATGGTCGCGGATCCACTGGGCCTCGTCTTTGGAAATACCGATCTTGCCGAGCTCCGCCTGGGCCTCGCAGGCCAGAACCTCGATCTCCTGCCAAATGGCGTACTTGTTCTCGAGGGAGAAGATGTGTCCCATCTCCGGGCGGGTATAGCGATCGATCATAGCGGCTCCTTTTTGGTTATTGGCACGTTGGTCGTAACCCAACCATTGTACCGTGCGCAGGTGCAAGTATGGGCAGCAGGCATTAACCTAACATTTTGGAATTGGAGCAGGCAACGGGACGTCCGCGTATTTGCTTCGCAAATACGCACCGGCTTCAGTGGCATACCGAGATCCGGGGAAGTGTGGGAGCAAAGCGGGCTGAATCTACCATTCCCGAAATCTTCCTTGCTCCATGGAGCGGGCAACGGGACGTCCGCGTATTTGCTTCGCAAATCCGCACCGGCTTCAGGCGCCTGTCGGCGCCTTCGCCTGCTCGCTACAAACGCTTCGCGTTTGCTTAACGCTCGCACCCTGGCGGGTTCGAGTCCCGGCGCTTGGTAGTAAAAAGCACGGCAACGTAACGCTGCCGTGCTTGTGCTTTTTACTGGAGCGGGCAACGGGACTCGAACCCGCGAGTGTCAGCTTGGGAAGCTGATGCCTTACCACTTGGCGATGCCCGCTTGTGTGTTGGCTAGTATAACGCGGTTGTCTTGTTCGATACAAGGGTGGCGATGCTTGTTTTAGCTGTGGAGATTCGTTTGAAAATCGCGTCAATTGTGGAGATGAGGACCTTTGGCCTCCTGTTTTCCCTATCTTCTACCTGCACTTTTGCTTGATTGTTGTATTTGAGCTCAATTTGTCAGGAATTGGGCAAGCTTTTGGTCAGCCTTTGGTACTTACCCGCATGAACCTCGGGGGTAGCCTCATCCTACGCGTCGCAGCCTCCCCGTGCGACGCACGAGGGATAAGGAGCAGCCATGTCCAACGCACCCACGCACTCTGTCCACAGCGCAATCGCAACAGGTCCGCTGCTCCTGCTCCTCTTCCTGCTTTTCGGCTGCCTGGCACCGGGAGCCGCATTTGCCGTCGATGGCTACGACCAGCTCGGCTTCCGCACTATTAGCGATGATTGTGGGCCCTTCTTTATCGGCAAGTATGAAGCTCAAGACGCCTCGATTGCCTACTGCATGAACCAGGAGCGCCCCGGCCCCACCAAACCGGGCGGCCCATGGCTCAACTTTGATCAAGGCTGGGTGTGGCTCGACGACGAGTTCGCGGCAATCGTTTGTCACGGATATCCTACCGCCACGTCGTTTGGCGGTTACCATCTTTCACCCGATCGCGCCCGCGCCGCAACCCAGCTTGCCGTATGGATGCTCAACGGCACTACCCATGTCGACGGCACCTACTCCTACACGACCGCTCAGGGCAAAACCAAGAGTGGGCACTTTACCGCTGACAATGAAGTCGTGGCGGCTGCGCGGTGGCTCCACGACAACGCAAAATCAGGAAGCATCAAAGCCGCTCCGCACCGCGCGCGGCGCTATTTAGGAGCCGTATCGGGCGGCAGCAAACGTCAAGACATGCTCTATGTACTGCCGGCGGTCTCTGTTTCCTTCAAAAAACAGTCTGCAAACGCCGCCATTACCAGCGGAAACAATACTTATCAGTTTGACGGGGCAACATTCGATATTTTTGAGAGCGCCAGCGGCGCGCATGTCGGCACCATCCAGATGGACAGCAACGGTCGGGCGCAAGCAACACTTCTGCCCAACACGGCATACTACCTAGTTGAAACGAAGGCGCCGGCCGGCTATGTCCCCCGTCGTGATCGCATCGCCTTTACCACGGGGAATGACGGTGGACAGGTCGCCATTGATGAACAGCCCGGCACCATCAACCTGCGTATCGTAAAACTCGATGCCGCGACGAATGCCGGCCCCCAGGTGGGATCTTCACTCGCAGGAGCAGAGTTCACGTGTGTGTCGCAATCAACCCCTGGATGGGCACAAATCCTCACGACCGACGAAAGCGGTCGGGCCACCCTCGCCGATGTCCCCTTAGGAACCTTTACCATCTACGAATCAAAAGCCCCCGAGGGCTACCTGCCATCCAACGACAGCTGGACCTATACCGTTGGAGCCGACCAGCTCGGCGATTCAGGCGTGGTCGAGATCGAATCTCGCATTTCCGATATCCCCATTGCGTTTGACCTTGAGATTTCCAAATTCAAGGATTACGGCAATAGCGACCAATCCGGCCTGGAGCAACCGGCGGGTGGTGTTGTCTTTGAGGTTGTCAGCAACAGCTCTCAGCAGGTTGTTGGCACACTGACCACAAACATCTATGGCTTTGCCTCCACCAAAGATCAGCCCGAAGCATGGTTCGGCACAGGCAAGCGACCCGCCGGTGTCCACGGAGCCGTCCCATACGACCGTGCCGGCTACACGGTTCGCGAGGTTCCGGAAACCGTCCCCGAGGGTTTTAAACGTGCAGGGGAATGGACCGTCGGGGCCAATCAGATTTCCGACGCCGCCGAGCTTCAATATATCGTGGACAACCACGCGCTGTCGACGCATCTCCAGATTGTAAAACGCGATGCCCAAACAGGCGCTTCTGTTCCCCTAGCCGGATTCACCTTCCAACTCCTCGACAGCAATCACGAACCTGTCTCACAAACTTGCTGGTATCCAGCACATAACGTAATGGACACCTTTACGACTGACGCGACCGGGACCGTCACACTGCCCGAATCGCTCGTGCCGGGCACCTATTATGTACGCGAAACCTCGGCCAAAGAGCCCTATCTTGTCGGCGAAGAGATCGAGGTAAACATACCCGCCGACATGAACCTAACGCCCGTTGCAGTCGCCTCGTATTATGACCACGCCGCGACCGGAAACATCAGGATCGTTAAAACCGATGCCATAGACGGCAGCAGCCTCGCGGGCGCCGTCTTTGAGATCCGTGCCTCGGGTGATATCGTGCGCCCCGACGGTAGCATTGCCGCGCTCGACGGTGAGACTGTCGCTACCGTCACGACGGATGAAACTGGAGAAGCACGCGCGGACAACCTCCCGCTGGGACCTGGCACCGCACGCTACGAGGTTGTCGAGACTCAAGCGCCGGCAGGCTTCTTACTCGATCGGACATCCCATATTGTCGACCTTACTTATGCCGACCAGAAAACACCCGTTGTAGAAGCACGGCTTAACGTATCCGACGATTACACCAAGGTTGATATCTCCAAGGTCGATGCAAGCGGTGAGCAGGAAGTGGAAGGCACACAACTCACCTTATATGGTCCCGATAAAACCGAAATAGACTCCTGGACCTCATCCGACAAGCCACACCGCGTCGAACATCTTGCACCCGGCACCTACTCGTTGCGCGAAATGATGTCTCCGCGGACCTATGACCTTGCCGAGGAGATAACGTTTGAAATAAAGGATACGGGAGAAGTCCAATCCGTCGCGATGAAGGATGCGCCCATCGAGATCAAGGGACAGGTCGACAAGCGTCAGGAACTTGTCCAACCTATCGAAAAGGGCCTGTTGACTAACGGCGATGGTAAAAACCGCGCCACGACGCAAACCAATAGTGATGGGCTTTTCTCCTATACCATCGATGCTCGAAACGATTCCGCTACTTGGGTTGATGAGTTTACGATTACCGATGATCTTGAGTGCGCCAAAGACGGCACAGCGAGATTCATCTCAATCGAAACCCCCGTCGCCATCGGCGACCTCAACGGTCTGTGCAACGTATGGTATCGCACGACGCCGTTGGACTCGACAGACGTCGATGAGCCGGCAAACGCGACACTTGACGATGGGCACGAAAATCCTTGGCTTGAGTCCGACGAAGTAAAAGAGAGCCTGGGTGAGGACTGTCGCCTCGTCGATTACGACGGTTGGCACCTCTGGAAGGCGGATATCTCGACCACGGAATCCACCACACTCGAGGCGGAAGAGCTCGACCTTGCATCCAATACCGTCGTAACGGGCATTCGAATTGAATACGGTGCGGTAGCCGCCGACTTTACGACTCGAAGCGATGCGGATTCTTGGACCCGCGATGATCTCAAAGATGAGCACGACGACCTTGACGATGCCAAAGCAATCCTTGGCACAGACGCTCGGGGCGCAGTCGTGCACATGCAGGCAACGTCGGCTTATACGCCCCAAACTGCACTCACCAACAGCGCACGCGTCGGTCTTTGCCGCAACGGCGGCGGCGATAAACTTGAGTCACATGACGAGGACTGTGTCATTCAACGCTGTACCCTACCGCAGGACCTACCGGCAACAGGAGCAGTTCCCATCGCCGCTTGCATCACCGCGCTCCTGACCTCGGGTGCCGCAGCCCTATGGTTCGCTCGCCTTAGGTCGATCCCAAAGAAGCGCTAGCGCGATCAAAAAGCGGGCGAGCCAGTCCCCTGGCTCACCCGCTTTCAATCATGTAAATCGCCGTATCTACTCTGCAGACGAAGATCCACCATCAACGATTGCTTGCTCGGACTCAGGAATCCCATCAGCACCCGTACTCTGTTCTTGCTCCACCTCTTCGCTGATTGCGGAGGCGGGGGTCGAGCCCTTTGCGCCCACGATGTAGGCAGCCCCAAATCCTAACGCAATGGCAATCAAGGTCAAAATCACGTAGACAGGCCAATGGCGCTTAATATACGAAAACACGTTGACTCCTTAGAGCTCCGTCTACGAACGGCGGATAACCTCGGTCACGACCTCGGATACCGTAGCAATGTTCGTCGGGTTGACATTGTGGGGCAGGTCGTCCTCGGTACGAGCGCAAGCCAGACGCGTGCCGTCCACGCCGGCGATGGTAAGGGCTCGGCGGCTCGCCTCGAGCGCGGCATAGGCATCGGTCTTGGCATAGGGCATCTCGAGCGCGCCACAATCGACATGGAACGACTTGCAGACCTTGCTGACCAGGTTCATGATGCGGCGATCGCCCTTGAGCAGTTGTTGTTCGCCCTCGACCGTCACAACCGAAAGCCTACCGGCGCCGACGGATTCAAGATTGATAAAGAATACGCCGCGGAGCTTATCGCGATGCGAAGCCAAGAAGGCCTTCATGCCGGCGCCATCACAATCCGAGGCACCCGTTGCCACAAACCAGATATCGTGACCGAGCAGCTCATCATCGCCCATAGAGGCGACAGCCGAGAGCATACCTTCGGAAGAAGCGCCATCGGAAGACGTAGCGCCGCCCTTCCAGCCATCGTTATCGTCCTCGAAGTTATCCCACGAACCGATACCGCGACCGGATTTCTTGGCATCGTAATCGTCTTCGACGCCCAGCCAGTCACTCATGCTGTCCTGCTCGTTTTTCTTTTTACGGCCGAACAGGCCACCCAGGCCGCGCTTGCGAGACTTGGGTGCCGCCGGGGCGGGAGCCGAAATGGTCTCGATCGGCTGCGCGCCCGACGCAACGGACATAGGAGGCGCAACGGGTGCCGATGTGGGTTCGGGACCTTGGGCGGTAGCAAAGGGGTCGTTGACCCGGGCAGAGGGATCGGGAAGGTCGAACAGCGACGTGCGAGACGCAACGTTTGCCTGCTTCATGGACGGAAGCGACGGATCGGGGACCGAAGCCAGCGGAGACGAGGAGGGCGCAGGCGACGGTGCCGACGCCGGATCGGGAACATTCATCTGCGGACGCGGCGATGCCTGGGAGGAAATCTGGGCCATAAGGGAATCGACCGTTTCGTCCTGGGTGGGAGCGACATTGGCAACCGTGGCACCGGAACCACTCGGCGTTGGCATGGTGAAAATCTGCGTGGAGTAAGGCCTCGACTCATCCGTCTCGGGAGTCTCGGAAACCGCAGGCACTTCCTCCTGCTCGACCTCGGTCGAATCACCTTGATCGGCTGCCGCGTATTGCTCTTCGCCAGAGTTGGCCTCGACGGGCTCGTCCTCGGCGGCATCCTGAATTTCGGCATCATCAATAGGCTCGTCATCGTCTGCCGCGTCGCCCTGTCCATCGGAAACAGGAAGGGGCTCGGCAATCGCGGTGCCTTGCTTTTCAAACGTTATCGTGGAATCGAACTGCGCGGCATCAAACGACATGGTGCTATCGACGTGCTGCTGAGCCTCGAAAGACGTCGTCGCCTCAACAACATCCGCGGACGCCGGTTGCTGGGACTCAAAGGACGTTGTAGCTTCGGCGGCGTCGACGGGCGCGGACTGCATAGCCTCGTTCTGCTCGAACTCTTGCGCCGCGAGCTCACGTGCCGCCTCGGCTGCCTGCTGCTGAGCGATAGCCTCCTGCTCGGCAGCCTCGCGTGCGGCAGCGCGCTTCTCCTCGAAATCGTCGACAAATTTCTTGCCCTTTGCAAGCGCACCCTTAAAGAAGTTGGAAGCGCTGGCGCCAATCGACGAGAACGCAGATGCAATATCGGCATGGGGCGTTGCCGCGGGAATCTCGGCCGAGAAATCAGTATCGCTCTCGTAAGACACGTGTCTCGGCTGTTCAACGTAATCGTCGTCAGACTCGTCCGCAACGTCTTGCGCCGGCGCGGCGGGAGCCAAAATGTCCAGTCCTGCCGCGGGATCGATCGCGGACACCGCCTCGGGCTCGGCAACGGCAGCGGTAACCGCGGCAGACTCATCATCCGCAGTGACAACGGGGGCAGGCTCGGGCTCAAACGTCGGCTCCTCGCCCTCCTCGTAATCGAGCGTGCAGGACTCGGGAAGCATTCCGAGCGCACGGATGGCATCCGAACCAAAGCGGATGTTGCCGGCGGCGTTGCGATAGAGCTTGGGCTCGGGCTCGACCGCGGCAGGTTCCTCCGCCGACTCGGCAGCGGGAACCTCGTCATTGAACTCTTCGGCCTGGACAGCCTGATTCTGATCCTCGGGCACGATAGCGCCGATCAGCGTCTCGTCGGCAGATGCACCCTCAAAGCCCTCGATCTGCTCGTCGAAAGCCTCACCCTGTTCGGGCTCGGTCTGAGCGTCGGGAGCAATCGGCTGACCGAATTCATCCTCGGCGTAGGTAGGCTCTTCATACTCGATGGTGTTGCCGTAGTCGTTTTGCTGCTGGGCCGAGGCATATTCCGCCGCTGCGCGCGCCATTTCCTCGGCACGACGCTTCTGCTCCCCAAAATAGGTATCGAACGGAACATCGTCGGGAAACTCGTTTTCGCCCTGGAAGGGAGCAACGTTGTCCATAACGCCGAGCATAGCGGCGACAGAAGACTTGTTGCACACCGCGCCGGACGTATAGGGAAGAATGTGGCGGTTAGAGATGATGTTTGCCGCGTTGGCAAGTGCAACGAGGGAAGCGAGGATCGCGACAATCCACAGCAGAACCTTGAGCGCGCCGGGGAGCGGCAGGATACGCAGGATGGCAACGGCAGCGGGGGCAACCGTGGCAACGGGCAACAGCTTGGCGATGAGCGCACGATACGAAGCATAAGGCTCGCGGGCGAGCAGCTCGGCACGGGGAGAGTCGTAGTGTGCGACAACGACCACCGGGCGGTTGCGCGGAGACGCGAGCGGGCCCGAGGCTTTGTGGTAGGCGATGACATTTTGGCTCACGCCCGTCTTGCCCAGGCGCGAAACCACGGGGTGGCCCGTGCGCTCGAGCACGTAAAGAACGGCGCCGACAATGGCCAGCAAGGTGCCGACCAAGCCGATACCGCCGCCGATGCCCATCAGCAGGGCACCGGCAAACGCAAGAATACCGGTAACGGCAAATGCCAACCTACTGGGCGCCGGGGCATTGAACTCCTGAACCTCGGGATCAAAGCCGTGGTTGCGGAAGATCTGAGCGATATCCTCGGCAGCCAAGCGCTCTTCTTCGCTGCATGCCGGCGTAATGCCGGTGTTCTGCAGCAGGTGGTTAATATAGTTCTGGGTGTTCGCCATGTGCGCTCCACATCCATAATCCGACAAATAGGCCCAATGCATGCACATTAGAACCGTATATAGTCGAAAGTATACCCCGAGCGAGCGCAAACGACCGAATTCGGGCCATCTTAACGCCCCGAGCGGACAAGGATATAGCCTAATCTCCATATCGGACTAAAATCATGACAGCAAACCACCTTCTCATGCGAGGACTCTATGACGGCAAGCGACACGACCGAGACAATTAAAAAGGGGAATTCGGAGCCCAGTTTCGATAAAACGGCTCAGCGCATCCTCAATCTTTTCTTTGTGCTCAACAGCTCCCCCGAACCGCTGATGACCGAGCAGATCGTCTTGGATTCCGACCTGGGATATGGCTCGGGCAATATCGACTCGGATAAGCGCAAGTTTCGGCGCGATCGTGACAAACTGCTCGAGCATGGCATCTTAATCAAGGAGGTTCGCCCCGCCGGCGCGCAGGAGACCGAGGAAAGCTCGTGGACAATCGACCGCGAGCACACGTTTGCGGCAGGCGGCCTCATCACCGCAGACGACGCCGATATCCTGCTCAACGCCATCGACCAGACACTAGCGGCCGGCTCATCCACTTTTGCCGCACCGCTTGCCGATATTCGCTCCAAGATTGCCTATCTCACCGGCAGGACGACGGTGGACGAAGTACCGATCCGCCGCTCTCCCACCGTCGATGCGGTATGGAGCGCCTTTGCCGAGCGATGCGCGCTGCGATTTTTATATCAGAACGGACGCGGCGAGCAGAAAGAACGTACCGTCTGCGTCTACGGCATGTTCGAGCGCGAGGGCGTGGCGTACTTCTGCGGCCTCGACAATGTTACCGACGGCATCAGGACATTCCGCTGCGACCGTATCGTTCGCGCTTGGCGTCCTTCGAAGGCCTACGCCATCCCTGCAGACTTCAATCTCAACGACTATCTGTTCTTTGAATTCGATTTTGCCGACCGACCGCCCGTTGCAGCCACGTTCTCGTTCGCCCCTCAGACGCAGATCGATATGATCAACGGCCTCACGCGCGGGCGAGGTGAGCTCGCACACACCGATGCGGGATGGACCTGGACCGTTGACGTGCGCGACCTTGAAGCCGCCGCCTCATTTTGCATGGCCCACGCCATGGACGGCATGAGGCCCGTGGCCCCCAAATCGCTCAAACAGGCGTGGAACCACCTCATTGAAAGGACGGTGCACGAGCATGCCCGTGCGTAAACTCACCAGCGAGCAGAGGCTCTCGCGCGCCATCGACATCATGGAGGCCCTCTACGCCGCCGGCGAGAGCGGCATGACACGAACCGAGATTTGCAGTCGATTTGACATCACGGGGGTGTCGCTCGACGAGATTCTCGAGATCGTCTCGACGCTCGCGGACCGAGAATCGGGCGCGCGCATCATCTGCGAATGCCGCGGCGAGCGTGTGGTCCTCACCGGTGACGCCGGTCGTGTGCTACCGCTGCGCCTGAGTGCCGCCGAGGGCGCTGTGCTCAACCACGAACTTGAATCGTTGGGGATCGAGCCGCAGACGGCAGCTCGGATTCGACATGCCCTTCTGCCCGAAGAGCTCGGCTATAACCAGCGCGTCTTTGACACCGTCAACCACGGGTCGCACTGGCAGCAGCTGAGCTGCGCCATTCAGGACGGCGTTCGCTGCCGCATCTCGTATCGCTCGATGGACGATACACGGCCACGCGAGCGTCTGGTCGACCCCCTGCGCATTACGGCAAACGGCGACCAAACATACCTGATTGCCTGGGACATCACAGTCGATGAGCAGCGCACCTATCGCATGGATAAAATCGAGGGACTCGCCTTGACGGAAGACTCCGTCGTGCCTCACGCACCGGACGCTGCATCCCTCCACGATTCCCTTGCCCGGACGCAGCGCAGCGCAAAGCTCCTGATGCCATTCGATATGGCGGAACATCTGGACTGGGCCGGCATCACCCTAATCGAGCGCAGCGGGGCAGACATGGCAACGGTAACCGTGCATTACGGCTCCGAGCGTTGGCTACTGAGCCAGATAATCGCAGCGGGCGGAGCCATCCGCATCTTGGATGACCCCGCCTTGTCAAAGCGTCTGTGCGATATGGCAAAAACCCTCGTCTGCCCGCTTTAGCGCCGCCGCTCGTGGCGCGCACGCCACAGTTGCAGATAGTGCCCGATCTGCGCCGATTCGATGCGCTGGTAGGAGCTCGTGGGCAGCGACGTTAAGAACTTCTTTCCGTAGCCCTTCGTCACCAGGCGCGGGTCGGCCAGAATCAGCACGCCGCAATCGGTCGACGAGCGGATAAGGCGGCCGGCCGCCTGCTTGACCTCGAGCACCGCCTCGGGCAGCGAATAGCGCGCCCAAGCGCGGTCTTCGCGCAAGTTGCGCTCGCACGAGAGCGGGTCCGTGGGGCTCGAGAACGGCAGCTTGGGAATGATGACGCAGCGCAGCGTCTCGCCGCTGGCGTCGAATCCCTCCCAGAAGGCCTTAAGCGCAAAAAGCGACGAGGTCGGCTCGTTGATAAACCGGTCGCGCAGGCGACGAGGAGATGAGTTGCGCTGCTGGCAGTTGAGTTCCAGACCCGCACGGGCCATCTTGGGCTCAACGCGGGCGTACAGGTCTTCCATGTCGCGCCGATTGGTGAACAGCGTAAGCACCGATCCGCCCATGGCAAGATGGGCATCGACCAGCACGCGCTCGAGCGCCGCAAGATAGCTCTCACGATCGCGCGGATCGGGGATATCGCCCGCAACGACTACAGCCATGTTCGAATCGAAGTCATAGCTCGAGTCCAAGTGCAACGATGAGGATGTTGAAGCACCGATGCGATCGAGGCCAACCGCGTGGTTAAAGTGTTCAAAGCTTTTGGACACCGTCATGGTCGCCGAGGCAAAGATAGCCGTGTGAACCTCGGGCAGCCACTCGGTTGCCAAGGCCTCGCCAATGTCGAT
Source organism: uncultured Collinsella sp. (assembly GCA_902466855.1). Lineage (GTDB taxonomy): Bacteria > Actinomycetota > Coriobacteriia > Coriobacteriales > Coriobacteriaceae > Collinsella. The sequence goes on from CABQSP010000008.1 coordinate 20,736, forward strand.
GCGCTCTGCGGTCATTGACTCTCCACCGGCACGCAACCTGCGATTGACCTGCAGCGAATACACGTAGTGTTCATCGGCGCCATCAATGATGAGTTTGAGGTTCTCGGCCAGCTCGTGCAGGCGGCGCGAGATATCACCCAAGTCGACAACAACCTCGGGCTTGTCGGCGGCGACGGCTTGCACCAGCGCGTCGACGCTCTTGTCAGCTTGTTCCAATGCGTCGATGGCAGTGTAGGCCGACGGTAAGAAATCATGCCAGTCGTCAGATTCGCGCAGCTCGGGGCCAATCCATAGATTGGCATTGTCATAACCCCCACGGGCACGGCGGCCGAGCTCGCGAACGCCATCGAACACGTCGGCGATTGCCATGCTCGCGCGCGCAACTGTCGACGTCGCCTTGGCAGTAAGGCCCAGATAGAGCGTAGAGCCCTCGGAGGTTGCCAAATCACGGGAAACCTGGCTTAGCGCGCCGGTGCTCGAGCCACCCAGGCGCTCAAACAGAACGCGTGATTCGTCCGCCGACACCACGCGCGCCCACTGACGGCGCGCCTCGCGCTCGATGGAATGGGCCTCGTCGATTACCCAATGACGAATCGGAGGCAAAATCCTGCCCTCGGCCGCAACATTGCGGAACAGCAGGGAATGGTTGGTGACCACCACATCGGCATGCGCCGCACGACGGCGAGCGCCGTGGACCAAACATTTATCAGGGAAAAACGGGCAGAGGCGACGAGCACACTCGCGCGAGGCCGTTGTAAAGTCGGGGCGGTTGACGCTGCGCCACCGAATGCCGAGCGAGTCGAGGTCGCCATCGGCTGATTGGCAGACGTACGCCATAATGACCGCGACCGCCGTGAGCGTGTCCGCCGGATCGCGCTTGGTGGTAATCTCGACCTGGCCGCGGCTCATGCGCTCAAGCTTGCGCAGGCACGGATAGTGGTCATACCCCTTGAGAGCGCAAAATGACAGACCACCGTCCAGTTGCTCGGCAAGTTTTGGAAGCTCATGGTACATGAGCTGGTCGGCTAGATTGTTCGATTTGGTCGCAATACCAACCGTGATGTTGTTACGGCGTGCTGCCTCGGCAAAAGGCACCAGATAGGCCATCGATTTGCCGACGCCTGTGCCCGCCTCAATTACACGATGAGTGCCCGTGACCAGCGCATCGCGGACCTCGAGCGCCATCGCGATCTGCTCATCACGCGGCTCGTAAGTGGGATACATGCGATTGACCAGGCCACCCGGCGCATAGTCTGCCTCAATCTCCTCACGACTCGGCATCTTGAGGACCGGTAGTTCGTCGGCGTCCACCCGATCGTCGGCGCGATCGGCCTTGAGAACGTCAGCACGAGCGGCGCTGAGAGAGAAGATAGAACCAGGGTTCTGCCCCGCCAAGAATGAGAAGATTGGACGATAGGACCAAGGCACGTCCGGATGCATGTCGGCTAGGCGCGCCATGAGGCCCTGGGGCAAGTCGGTGAGTGCCACGAGCAACACGCGCCATACGCCACACAGGGCGTCGACGTCGGCATTGGCACGGTGTGATACCGAGTCACAGCCAAACAGATCGGCCATAAAAGACAGCTTGTGCGAGGCCAGGCGCGGAAGCGCGATGCGCGACAGCGCCAGCGAATCGATCCAAATATCGCTCACGTTGACGCCGCCTTTGACCGACTCGATAAACGAGCGGTCGAACGTGGCGTTATGTGCGATTACCGGGCAACCACCGACAAAATCGGCGAGAGCGGCGACGGCCTCAACGGCCGACGGGGCATCTGCCACATCGGCATTTGTAATGCTCGTGAGCTCGGTAATCTCGGCGGGAATCAGCTGCTTGGGATGCACGAAGGTATCGAAGCGGTCGACGATCTCGCGGCCCGAAAGACGGGCCGCCGAGATCTCGATCAGCTCGTTGTCCTGCACCGAAAGACCTGTGGTCTCGGTATCGAGGACAATTACATCTTCCTCGATAAGGCCGAAGGACTGCGTTTTGGCGCGTTCGGCAAGCGTGGCATAGGAGTCGATGACAAACTGCGGCGTTCCTGACGAAACCGCGTCCTCGATTAGCATGCAATGCCCGCTCGACGAAGACCCATACGGATCAGACTGTCACAGACCTGCGGGAACGTCATGTCGTCGGTGTGGCGAATCTCATCCGGATACAGCGACGTATCGGTCATGCCGGGAATGGTATTGGTCTCGAGGATAACGGGGCCGTCCTCGCTCACGATAAAATCGCTGCGCGAGATGCCCAGGCAACCGAGCGCCTTGTGAGCGGCACAGGCAAGCTCCTGGGCACGAGCGTAGTTCTCGGGTGAAATCTGCGCCGGAATGCGATGGATGTCCGTAGGGTCGACATACTTCACGTCCAGATCGTAGAACTCGCAGTCCTTGGGCTTACGAATCTCGACAATCGGCAGAGCGCGCACGTCATCTTCGCCGTATACGCCGACGGTGATCTCGGTACCCTCGATGCACTTCTCGACCAGCACTTTGTCGCCGTACTCAAACGCCTTGGCGATTGCCGCGGGCAGCTCGGAGGGCTCATGGACCAGGGAAATGCCATAGCTGGAACCGTTGACGGCCGGCTTCACAAAGCAGCGCTCGCCACAAACCTCGACGATATGATCGATATCGACTTCATCGCCCACCTCGAGCGCAAGGCCGGGGGCAACGGGAATGCCCGCCTTGGCGTACAGGAGCTTAGAGACCTCCTTGTCGGCACCGCAGGCGCTGGCAAGCACGCCCGAGGCCGTGTAGGGGATACCCAGGGTCTCCATAGCGCCCTGCATGGCGCCATCCTCGCCGCCGACACCGTGCATGGCGATAAACGCCACGTCAAAGCCGCCGGTCGCCATGGTTACCATAAAATCATCGGCAGCCGTGTCGAGCAGCTCCACCGAAGTGTAGCCGGCCTCCTTCAAGGCAACCACGACGTTCTTTCCCGAATTGAGCGAGATCTCGCGCTCAGCGGAATGACCGCCCGCCAAGACCGCTACGTGCATGTTCTCTAGGCTTTTACCCGGCATGGGCAGACTCCTCCTCTATAATTTCTGCAGCTGATACCATATTGTAGCGATACCCTCTACGTTTCCCCAAAATCGAAAGGCTTCCATGAATCCCAGGACTAAATCTCAGGACATTCGCGACTTGAGCCAAAACGATATTCGCGAGCTCGTGGCCGAACTTGGCCAGCCCGCCTTCCGCGCGAAGCAGCTCATCGAATGGGTCTTTGAGAAGAACGTTTGTTCGTTTGACGATATGACCAACCTTCCCAAGGCTTTCCGCGAGCAGCTTAAAGAGGCTTTTGCCTTTGACACGCCGACTGAACTCACCAAGCAGGTTTCCAAAGATGGCTCTCGCAAGTATCTGCTCGAGTACCACGACGGCGTTTCCGTCGAGACTGTCGGCATGCCCCGCCGTAACAAGCTTTCTGTCTGCGTTTCCACCCAGGCAGGCTGCGGCATGGGCTGCGCCTTTTGCGCTACCGGTCTCAACGGCCTCAAGCGTTCTCTGACCGCTCAAGAGATCGTCGACCAGGTACTTCATGTATCTAACGACTTTGGCGAGCGTGCCACGAGCGTTGTCTTCATGGGTCAGGGCGAGCCGTTTGCCAACTACGATGAGGTTCTCAAGGCGCTGCGAATCCTCAACGACCCCGATGGCATCGGTATTGGCGCTCGCCACCTCACCGTCTCTACCAGCGGCGTTATTCCAGGTATTCGCAAATTTGCCGACATCCCCGAGCAGTTCACGCTTGCCGTTTCCCTGCATTCCGCCATCCAGTCGACGCGCAATAAGCTCATGCCCGGTGTTAAGAAGTACACGCTGCTTCGCCTTCACGAAGCGCTTCAGCTCTACACCGAGAAGACTGGCCGCCGCCCGACCTATGAGTATGCCATGATCGAAGGCGTCAACGATACGAATCCAGAGATGCAGGCGCTCTGCGACTTCTGCGAGGGAACGCTGTGCCACGTTAACCTGATTCAGCTTAACGACATCGAGGGCAGCCCGCTCAAGCCGTCGCCGATTCATAAGGTTGAGGATCTTCAGCGTCGTCTTGAGTCCCGTGGTATCGAGACCACGATTCGTAACTCCCGTGGTAACGATATTGACGCCGCTTGCGGACAGCTGAAGCAGCGCTTCAAAGTTCAGAAGAACGCATAGGGGAGTCGCACCCCAAAACGTTTCATGTGAAACATCGAACGGCCTCGGTTGCAAGATATGCAACCGAGGCTGTTTCATTTATTGACCTTAATTTTGAATCAGCTGCTACTGGTCCCATTTTTTACGGCCAAAATAAGGGGTCCTTGCCTCGTGAATCAGACAAGAACCCCTCAAAATATGCTAAGTAATTGTTAGGTACCTAATAGCCTACATTTTCCCATTGGTTGCTGACCCAACCTTGATTAATCTTGGGATTCTTCGTTACCTGAGCAGTGCGCATGGCAACATCTTCTGTCATAACATCCATTTTCTTCTTGGATGTATCGACAATATCTTGCGCGCTACGAAGCAAACGACCTCGAAGCTCATCGTCTGTCGCGATCTTATAGCCAGCAAAGGCACCAACCGCGACAGTCGTCGCCAATGCAATCGCAGTTAAAATCCTATTCCTCATCTTGGCCTCCTTGATCAAACTGAATCATTTCACCAAGAATACGAGAGAGCTCTTCCTCGTCTTTAAACTCAATCTCAATCTTATTCTTTCCTCGCGAGCTCTTCACACGCACGTTGGTATTAAAAACCTGACGAAGCACGCGGGCAGCCTTTTTAAAAGACTGAGGCGTTGCAGGCCTCGGAGTCTTAGGTGTCTCTCCGGCAGAAAACAACGGAGCAAGATTTTCTGTCGCTCTTACGGAAAGGCCCTCTGCAACAACTTTCTCTGCAAGTCGAATTCGAGCATCCTCATAGGGAACTGCAAGAATCGCACGTGCATGACCAGCAGTAAGTTTGCCCTCAAATATCATCTGCTGAACAACTTCGGGAAGATCAAGAAGGCGCAGCGAGTTTGTAATTGCAGAGCGTGACTTGCTTACAGCCTTTGACAATGCCTCCTGGGTCATACCGCTGGCATCTATGAGCTGGCGATAGCCCTTAGCCTCTTCGACAGGATTCAGATCAGAACGCTGAAGGTTTTCGATAAGTGCAAGAGCAAGCATCTCTTCATCATTAACATCTTTAATGATGACAGGCAGCTCCTCAAGACCAGCAAGCTTTGACGCTTGGTAACGACGCTCACCAGCGATGATCTCATAGCCGTTTCCATGCTTGCGAACCAAAAGCGGCTGCAAGACGCCATGTTCTTGGATTGACTCGCTCAACTCACGAAGTTCAGTTTCGTTAAAGTGAATTCGCGGCTGATTAGGGTTGGGAACGATATCCTCAATAGGTAGTTTTGTTTCAGATGCGGCATTCGAAGCCGATGCAGCCGAACCACCGGTCTCATATTCGGCCTCTGAGACCAAAGCATTGAGTCCACGTCCCAATCCGCCACGTTTCTTTACACTAGGCACGCTTGATCACCTCTTTTGCAAGGTTCATATATGCTTTTGCACCCTTATTTTGAGGTGCATAGGTAATTACCGGTTCTCCAAAAGACGGAGCTTCAGAGATTTTAACCGTACGGGGGATCAACGTCTTAAACGCCTTATCACCAAAGTACGATTGAACCTCCTCAACAACCTGATTCGATAGAGAAGTACGCGAGTCATACATGGTCATAAGCACACCGTAGGTGTCTAAGCCCTTGTTCAGACGAGATTTGACCATCTTCATTGACTCAAGCAGCTTCGTAACGCCCTCGAGTGCGTAATACTCGCACTGAATCGGAATCAAAACGCTGTCTGCTGCGGTCAAAGCGTTGATAGTAAGCAGGCCGAGCGAAGGAGGGCAGTCAATGAAAATAAAATCGAACTCGTCCTGAATCGGCTCAAGCAAATCTTTGAGACGGGTTTCACGAGCAATTGCGCTTACGAGTTCAATTTCCGCGCCTGCAAGCTGAATTGTAGCCGGAATTACGAATACCTTTTTGCAATTTGTATCAAGAACAAGCGATTCTGCCGGCACATCATTCAACAATGCATCATAGATGCAGTGATCAAGGTCTTCTTTTTCAATTCCGAATCCACTGGTGCTGTTTCCCTGCGGATCAAAATCGACAATCAGTGTCTTACGACCCTGCTCACCCAGTGCTGCTGCAAGGTTTACAGCCGTCGTTGACTTACCGACGCCGCCTTTTTGATTGATGATTGCAATGATACGCGTGTCTTTTGCGCTCTTAGAACGCTTAACGTCGCGAAATCCCACGGTCCCTCCTGGTGTGTATTAAAGCTGTCAAACGGAGGATGTTTCACGTGAAACATTCCGAATCGATAGCAACCGCCATGTTTCACGTGAAACACTGCAAGTTGTTAGTATCCATTATGTTTCACGTGAAACATCTAGGCAAGCGGATTCTTCTTTGCCACGCCATTTGCACGAGGCAATGAAACGGATGCTGAATGACTCTTCTTAAGAACAATGAACTCCCTGTGACCCAAGCCTTCAGGCAAATCAATTGCGTCATTCAGAAGCAAAGTGAAGCCGCAAATCTTAGCTGCTGACATGCCGGAAGCAAGCTCCTCATCCGAAGGATTGCCCTTGGTGATAACAAATAGCCCTCCATCCTTCAGGTACGGAGCCGCATACTCAACAAGAATCGGTAGAGGGGCCAGTGCGCGGGCGGTTACAACGGAGAACTGCTTCTTATGGCTTCGAGCATATTCTTCAAGACGATCATGAACCGCATGAGCATGTTTCAATCCAAGAGCATGGACAAAGGAATTAACCGCATCAACCTTCTTGCCAACAGAGTCAATATAAGTAGCTTTACGATGCGTGGTTATGGTTAATGGAATACCAGGGAAGCCCGCACCTGTTCCCATATCGAGCAAAGCTCCCTCAGGAGCCTTATTGATATAGGGGAGCAAAACAAGTGAGTCGAGGATATGAAGTACGGCAGCATCTTCTACGTTAAGAATACGGGTGAGATTGGTTGTCTTATTTGTTTCTAGAACCAAATCCAAATGCTGGATACATTTCCTCAGCTCAATATCAGTTACGCTCAAGGAATATTCTTTGCAATAGGAAGTTAGGCGACTCAACATCTCGTCAGCCTGATGATCAGTAAGTACTAACAACGAAAGCTCCTTTCTGACAAAAATCAGCGTATCGAGAACTTTTGACAAAAAAAGGGGACGTGGAAACCACGTCCCCCTAGCATAAGCTCGAGTAGATTATCGAGCAACAATCACCACATGGCGATCAGGGTCAGAACCCTCAGAATGAGTATCGACTGCATCGTTGCCACGAAGTGCAATGTGAACCAGTCGGCGCTCGTAGGCATTCATGGGCGGAAGCGAAACACTCTTATGAGTGCAGATGGCACGCTCGGCAGCAGACTGAGCCATGGAGGCGACCTTATCCTGACGGCGACTCTTGTATCCCTCGACGTCCACTACAACCGGATACCTAAAGCCAAGCTTGCGGCTCACCAGCAAAGAGAACATAACCTGAAGAGCATCAAGAGTGCGACCATGACGGCCAATGAGAACAGCAAGGTCGGGAGCCGTTACATCCAAAATCAGCTCACCCTCGTCGCCCTCATACTCATCGATAGGAGAGTTGGCGGCATCGAAGTGCGAAAGGATGGAACGCAGGATGGAAATCGCAACATCGGCAATGGTGTCGAGCTCCTCATCGGTCAGCTCTTCACCAGCCTTGTAGCGCTGTGCAATCTCGGGATAATCGCCCGCGACCTGCGGGGCAACCTCCTCAAGCATATCCTCGATGATCTCTTCAGACATAACGTACTCCAAAAGTTAGGTACCTAAATAAGATTGATATCCCACTACTTCTTCTTGTGCGGGCGCGGCTTCTTCTTGCGACGAGTGACCTCAACCTGCAGCGGCGCGTTCTTAAGACGCTCCTCCTCATCGGCCTTGGCCTTCTCGATAACCTTCTGCGTCACAAAAATCTGCTGGATAACCTGCCAAGCAGACGAGACGTCGTAGTACAGCAGAACACCAACGGGAAGGCTCCAGCCCATCCAAAGCATCATGACCGTCATGACAACAGCCATCATACGCATGCTCTGAGCCTGCTGGCCGGTCTGGTTGCGCGACATATAGAGCTGCGGAATCAGGGTCAGGACGGCGAACAGAATCAGGCAGACCAGCGCAGGCAGCGCAACCATAAAGCCATCGGCAAAGGAAGCGCTCGGCGTGGTGGTCAGGTCGGGCAGGATGTTGAAGAACGAGAACGTGCCGTCGTTAAAGTACTGCGGCAGGTTGCGCAGCAACGTAAACAGGGCGAACAGGACAGGCATCTGGATCAACAGCGGCAAACAACCAGCCATCGGGTTGAACTTGTTCTCGCTGTAGAACTTCTGCATCTCCTCGGCCTGGCGCTGAGGATCGTCGGCATAGCGCTCCTGAATCTCGAGCATCTTGGGCTGCAGCACCTGCATGCGAGCCGTCGACTTGGTCGACTTGAGCATAAGCGGCGTCAGCAGTAGACGGATGATGACCACCAGGATGATGATGGACAGGCCCCAGTCGACCGCAAAGGTCTGGATGAGCTTGAGCAGCTCGAAAAGGATGTTAACGATCCAATCCCACATGTAAGTTTTCCTCCGATAGCGAGTGCCCGCTAGGGCACAGGGTCATAACCGCCGACGTGCAGGGGATTGCAGCGAGCGATGCGCCTCACGGCAAGCCAGCAGCCTCTCAAAACACCGTGCTTCTCAATCGCCTGGACGGCGTATTGCGAGCACGTTGGGTAATAAATGCAGGCGTCAGGCAATAAGGGCGAAATAACCTGTTGATATATGCGAATAGGAGCGATGGCAACACGTCGCAAAACGTGATTGCTCATCGCTCCTCCCCGGCAACGCCGGCGCGCTTCATAAGCGAACGCAATGCCTTGTCCATCTCCTGCGGCGAGGAGATCCTCGTCTTGGGAGTCGCGAACAAGATGATGTCATAACCCGCAACGGGAAATCCGCAGCTGCGGGCGGCCTCGCGCATCACACGCTTAGAACGGTTGCGCACAACTGCACAACCGAGCCGTTTAGCACCAACGAAGGCGACCCTTCCGGAGTCGCCTTCGCCAACCGATTCACATATGGTCATTCGAATCAGAGGGTGATTGAAACGACGCCCCTGACTGAACACATGCTCGAAATCTTGCCGAGACTTAATTGTCTTCATGCGAGATGTGTGTATCGCTGCTAGACAGTGAGACGCTTGCGGCCCTTGGCGCGGCGACGGGCGAGCACGGCACGACCACCCTTGGTGGCCATACGGGCACGGAAGCCATGGGTCTTGGCACGCTTACGCTTATTAGGCTGATACGTACGCTTCATCTTAAGTTCCTCCTGCTGCATTTCGAGTGTCCGCGGGAGCGCGGACGCAGATATAGACACGTGAGCTTGAAGATTGTAGGGAAATCAATGTTCAAATGTCAAGAAATCAAAGGTAAAAGGTCGCGCAGTTCACACGGTTCCCCCATAAGCCCAACTGAAATTTGCGGGGTACGACAACTTTTCACGATATTTCACCGAGTTTTCAACAGGTCATGTTGGCAATGTTGAGAACTTTTCGCCCGTTTTCCAAAGTTTTCAACAGGTTTTGAAAAGTTGTCGAAAGATGAGAAACATTGCACGGTGAGCTACTATTTGTTCGAAACCTTTTGAAAGATTGCGAGCGGCATGTCTGACGACTTTTACACCATGGTCGATTCCGGAGACCCGGCACCCGACAACGAGCACATCACCGGCGTGCGCGAAGAGCATGCGGAAGGCGAGCAGACGACCACGCAGGCGCCAAAAGCCATGTACGCCGCGCGCATCGCCGTCTATGACGACATGCTGTCGACACCGCGTGTGATCGTCATTGATCCGCAAGATGTCCGCACGTATTTAGAAGAGACGACCAACACCGTCTACCAGTGCATGAAAGAACAAGGTGGCCATATCTCGCTCATGGTCATCCGCGAGATTGTCGAAAACTTTATCCACGCGCACTTTGCCGAGCCCATCATCTCGATTCTGGACGGCGGAGACACCATCCGCTTTGCTGATCAAGGACCCGGCATCGACGACAAGGAGCGCGCTTTCGACTTTGGCGTTACCAGTGCAAACAGCAAGATGAAGCGCTATATCCGTGGAACCGGAGCAGGGTTTCCCATGGTGCAGGAGTATTTGGAAAACGCCGGCGGTGCCGTATCCATCGAGGACAACATGGGTAGCGGTACCGTGGTGACGGTAAGCCTGGACCCTAAACGCGTACAGGAAATCGAGCGCGCCGGTGGACGCGGTGCTGCCGTGCGGCCCGAGACGGAGCAGCCCACATATCCCCTGCCGGGAGCTTTTGCACAGCAGCCCATGGCAACGCAGCAGATGCAGCCCCCCGTGAGGCAGATGCAGCAGCCCGGAATGCTTCCCACACAAGAGCCCCAGGCGACATCGATGTCGATGCCGCCAAACATGCCAGAGGCCGTGCCGCTGGCGGATCAGGATGCAGCAGCAATGCAGCAGGCGACGGGGGCACCGGGTGGCCAGCAAATGGGCTATCAGCCGTACCAACAGGGATATCCATATCAGCAGATGCCGCCACTGGGGTACGGCCAACCGTTCCCGCAGCAGTACCAGCAGGGATATCAGCAGCCGTACCAGCAGATGCCGCAGCAGCAGTACAACCCCTGGGCCCAGCAGATGCCTCCACAGCCTTACCAACAGTGGCCTCAAAGTTTTCAACAGCAAATGCCGCCGATGCAGAGTTCTCAACAACCAGCAGCTCAAATGATGTATCCTAATGCAGCAAATCAGTATGCGCAGCCACAACCGGACGTGTTCGTAAGCGATCGCGGCAACGCCGCGCTGGGCTATCTGGCGCAAAATCAAGCGTGCGGTGCAACCGATCTGGCGAGGGCGTTTGGAAACTCGGCCCCCACTTGGTCACGCACGCTCAATGACTTGGCGCAGGCCGGCTTGGTCATCAAGCATGGCCAGAAATACCATCTGACCGAACTCGGCGCCGCTCGCGTGCGAGCTCAGAGCTAAAGAACGGGAGAGACAGTGGACGAGGAAGCAAGCATCATCCTGGGGGATGCCATCGCCTTTTGCCAGCGCGACGGCCAAGATGCACGCCTCATCAACATGCTGGGGCAATCGCGCGCCATAAGCCTGACCGAAGATACGCTCACGATCGAGGCTCCCTCGCGCTTTGCCATCGCGCAGCTCAAAAAGCATCAGCCGACTATTGAGGCCTATCTGGAAGAAATCGCCTTTGCACCGATTGCGCTCGACATCGTGGCACCGCAAGGCGCCGCGACGGAATCCGCTGCCGCGACGGCGCCCGCCACGGCTCCCGCTGCTTCCCCGGCGGTGCCGGCCTCCGCAGGCGACGTGCCGACAATCGAGCACCAGCACAGCAATGTTTCCCGTGAAACCATGTTACCGGTGCCGACCGCGGCAGCGACGTCAACGAATGCACCCGTCACGCACATGCCCATCGCTCACGACGCAGCGGCGGGCGCGGATTCGGGCATTGCAATCAAGAACACGCTCTCGGCCGACGATTTTCGTCGCATGATGAACCAGATGAAGGGCGGAGCGCCGACTAAATCCACGCAAGCTGCGGCCCCCGCTTCACCCATGCCAGCACCGACCGTGCCGGCCGAGCAGAATACGGATGGAGCCCCGCTCGCCGCGAACTCAAAATTTACCTTTGAGAACTTTGTCTACGGCCCCGAGAACAGCCATGCCTATCGCTCGGCACTCAAGTTTGCCGCCCTCGCGGACGAGCGCGGCACATGCACATCACTGTTCATCTACGGCAAATCGGGCCTGGGCAAGACGCACCTGCTGCTTGCCATCAAAAACGAGCTCGCCGAGAAGTCGCCCGAGATCAAGGTCAAGTATGCAAACTCCCAGGCATATCTGGACGACCTGATGACCGAGTTCGACCGTCAAAAGAAGAGCAACGCCCCCATCATGCAGGCATACCACGGCGTGGACGTGCTCATCATCGATGACATCCAAAACATCATCGGCAAGCGCGCGAGCGTGGACTACTTTTTCCAGCTCATGGACGAGTTCATCCGCAACAACAAGAAGGTCGTCATCGCGGCAGACCGCGCCCCCAAGGACCTAAGCATGGACGAGCGTCTGACCAGCCGCTTCAACGCCGGAATGCTCTGCCTGGTCGCAGAGCCCAGCTACGAGATGAAATACAAGATCTTGCAGCGCTATTACGAGAACACCATCGTCGCCGCTCCCGAGGCGGGCGACGACTCACTGCTGGCGGCCTATGGGGGCGACGGCGGGCACCTGACCGACGAGCACTTTAAACACATGGCCGAGGTCTCGGGCACCAACATCCGCGAACTCGAGAGCTTTTGCGAGCGCTGCGCCGGCGAGGCGGGCGACCGCGAGCGCGAGGGCGGAGAGCTCACCTTTGACGATATCGACGCCATCGCCAGCCAGTACTTCGACACATCGGCCAAAAAGATCAACGTCCAGACGGTTCAGTCCGTCATCGAAGAGCAGTACGGCGTGACACACGAGGAGCTCATCGGCCCGCGTCGCAACGCCAATATCGCCAAAGCACGCCATATCGCTATCTACCTGGCCATCGAGATGTGCGAAATGACGACCACGGCGGTGGGCGCCGAATTTGGCAACCGCAACCACTCGACCGTCAGCACGAGCTACAAAAAGGTCCAGAAGATGATCCAGGAAGACCGCACCGTCACCGAAGACCTCAAGTCGCTGCGCGATAAAATTACACTGCGCTCGTAGGGAAATAGAGACACCTGTTGAAAACTTGTCGAAACCACGGGCATAAGGTGTCTAAAACCCAACCCGCGGTGATGAAAAGTTTTGCGCAGGTTTTGAACGTGGAAAACCACCCCTGTTGCACACAGGTTGCTGTCGATTCTCTTTCTGGGTCTGACCTGCGTCTTTGGGAGTAATCAACAGTTTCGTCAGTGCTATTACTATTATTAAGATATTTATATCTATAGAAAGGTATTAAAAGATGAAGTTCACCGTCAGCCAGGGCTCGCTTACACAAGCCATCGGCGTCGTAATGAAGGGTGTCGCTTCGGCATCCACCCTTCCCATCCTGTCGGGCGTGCTCGTTAAGGCGCAAGACGGCATCTTGGAATTCCAGACCTCTAACTACACCATCTCGATCCGTCATCGCATCGCGGCGCATGTCGAAGAAGAGGGCGAGATGGTTATCCCCTGTAAGATGCTCTCCAATATCACCAAGACCCTCCCCGATGCCCCGGTCACCTTTGAGCTGTCCGAGCGCCAAGTGCTGATCAGTTGCGAGAAGAGCTCTTTTAGGCTGAACACGCTCGATGCCAATGACTTCCCCGAGTTTCCGGCCTATGCCATCGAGAGCGCCGTGGAGCTGCCGACCGATATCTTGTCCGAAATGGTCGGTCGCGTGTGGCGCGTCACCTCGACCGACAAGGCCCGCCCCATCCTGGGCGGCGTGCACATGAAGGTCGAGAACAATACCGTGCGCCTGGTGGCGACCGATTCCTTCCGCTTGGCCGTGTGCGATACGCAGGTCGAGACCTCGACCCTCGAGGGCTCCTTTGAGCTCAACGTTCCGGCTGACGCCTTTAACGACGCGCTGAACATCATGGCCAGCCAGGCGACCATCATGATCGGGGCTACCGACACCCAGGTCGTCTTTGAGGCCGGCAACACCACCTACGTGTCGCGCCGCATCGAGGGCATGTATCCCAACTACAAGCAGCTCATCCCCGATTCGTGCGTGACGAGTGTCAAGATCGATGTGGCCGCCTTCAATGCCGCCCTCAAACGCGTGGCCGTTATCGCGAGCGCCAACCCCGCCGTCAAGTTCGAGATCGACGTCGAGAACGGCCAGATGGGCCTGTCTTCCATCTCCAACGACCAGGATCTGGCGCAGGAGACGATCGATGTCGAGGCCGAGGGCGAGTCGGGTACCATCGCCTTCAACTACCACTACATCTTCGGCTGCCTCAATGCCCTGTCCAAGGAGAAGGAGATCACGCTGGAGCTCAAGAGCTACTCGCAGGCGGGCATCTTCAAGTCCTACGACAAGATCAACTACCTGTACCTGGTCATGCCGGTCCGCATCTAGCGCTGCGCCATGACCATGTTCGCCCGCGATCTTTCCGTCGCGCACTACCGCAGTTTCGAGAGCTATCGCCTTGCCCTGGACGAGGGCGTAACGATACTTGCGGGACCCAACGCGGCGGGAAAGACCAATCTCATAGAGGCACTGCAGCTGCTGACGAGCGGCGCCTCGTTTAGGCATCCGACCGCAGCCGAGCTCGTCCATGACGGCGTGGGCTCGTGCAAGGTCGAGCTGAGGCTCGAGGGCGACGGCCGCGTGCTTGATATGGGATTGAGCGCGGAGGACGGTAAGCGCTCGTTTAGCCGCAACGGCAAGAGATGCTCTGCCGCCGGTGTGCGCGGGGTTCTGCCGAGCGTGCTGTTTTGCCCCGACCATCTGGACATGGTTAAGCGGGGCGCCAGTGTGCGCCGCGCCGCCCTCGATGACTTTGGCATGCAACTGAGCGCACGCTATGCCGATCTTGCGAGCACCTATGGGCGCTGCGTGACCCAGCGCAACGCCTTGCTCAAGGAAACCTGGTGCTGCCGTGAGATGCTCGGCGCGTGGAACGATTCGATTGCCCGCGCGGGCGCGGCTCTGCTCGTGCACCGGTTGGCCCTGCTCGACCGGCTGGCGGGCCATGTGCGCACTGCCTACGGGCAAGTGGCGTCCGGTGAGGCTGCCAACGTGACCTATACGTCCACGCTGGGGGATTTGCCCCAGGTCGAGGATCGCGAAGAGCTGAAGGGCTGGGCGTACGAGCGCATGCTGGCCGCCCTTGATGAGCACGCCGACGAGGAAATTCGCCGCGGCGTGACGTTGGTGGGACCGCATCGCGACGAGATTGAATTTACCGTGGCGGGTCGCTCCGCTCGTTCATTTGCCAGCCAAGGACAGCAGCGAACGTTGGTACTGTCCTGGAAGGTGGCCGAGGTGGCCGTGGCTCGCGATGTTCTGGGTACTGCTCCGCTGTTGCTTCTGGACGACGTGATGAGCGAGCTCGACGGCGAGCGCCGCGGTGCTTTTCTACGGCTGATCGGCGATGATATCCAAACGGTCATAACCACGACCAACCTGGGATACTTTACCGATGACCTGCTTGATCGAGCCAAGGTGGTGAGCATGGGTGAGACGTGCTAATTACGAGCGCGAGAGCGAGACGGTCGCCTTCAGTGGGTTTTTGAACGCAGAGCGCCAGCGCATCCTGGCGTCGGCGACGCCTGAGCGCCGTGCGCAGATGGAGGCTGCCGAGGAGTCGCGCGCGGTCTATCGCGCGTGGAGCGCGGTGTGCTCGGGCACGCGCGAGGGGCGGCATGTGACGGGTCTGCGCTACCTGCCCGAGTCCAATGAGCTGCTGGTATATCTCGATTCGCCCTCGTGGACGCAGGAAATGACGCTGTTGCGTGAGATCATCCGCGCGCGCATGGAGCGCGCCGGTGCGCATGTGGACGGCCTGGTGTTCAAAACCACCGCACCCGGTCACACGCCGCCCGCCGCCAAGGAGCGCCTGCGCCCGGCGACGACCGAGCGCCCGCCGGCCCCGCACGCCGACCTAAGTGAGGCCGAGCGCACCGAGATTGAGCGCCAAGTGGCGCCCATCGAAGACCAAAAACTGCGCGAGGCCCTCGAGAATGCCATGAGAGCCAGTGCCGAGTGGGCCAAGGGCGTGCAAAGCAAAAAAGAGCCTTAAATCGCATCTGGTGGCCTTGTAGAGCCAAATACCCTCGTTCCCGAGGGTATTTTTTTACGATAAACTAGTAAGGCTGTACACATTTTCTTGACTGAAGGAGGACGTGTGGCAAACGAAAACGATTACGATGGCGGCGAGATTAAGATTCTCGAAGGTCTCGAGGCCGTTCGTAAGCGCCCGGGCATGTATATCGGCTCGACGAGCGCCAGCGGTCTGCATCACCTGGTGTGGGAGATCGTTGACAACTCCGTCGACGAGGCCATGGCCGGTTTCTGCACCGAGATCCAGGTGACGGTCCACGCCGACAACTCCATCACGGTCGTCGACAACGGGCGCGGTATCCCCGTCGACGAGCACCCTGTTAAAAAGATCCCGACGCTCGAGGTCGTCATGACGATCCTGCACGCCGGCGGTAAGTTCGATAACTCGGCCTATAAGGTCTCGGGCGGCCTGCACGGCGTGGGCATCTCCGTCGTCAACGCACTGTCCAAGCGCGTGGTCGTTCAGGTTCGTCGCGATGGCAACACCTACGAGATGGAGTTCTCGCGCGGCAAGACCGTCAAGAAGATGGAGGTCGTGGGCACCTCGGATTCGACGGGCACCACCGTCACTTTCTGGCCCGACGACGAGATCTTCGAGACCTGCATCTACGATTTCGATACGCTGCACAACCGTCTGCAGGAGACGGCGTTCCTCAATAAGAACCTCAAAATCGTGCTGACCGACGAGCGCGAGGCGACTCCCCACGTGGAGGAGTTTTGCTACGAGGGCGGCATCATCGACTTCGTCAAGTTCCTCAACGAGGGCAAGGACGTCCCCGAGGCCTTTAAGGAGCCTATCTACATCGAGGGCAAATCGGACCCGGACGCACCTGTGGCCAAGATGGGCGAGGTCGAGGTTTCCCTGCAGTGGAATAGCGGTTACGGCGAGAACGTCATGTCGTTTGCCAACGACATCTACACTCCCGAGGGCGGCATGCACCTTGAGGGCTTCCGCACCGCGCTCACCCGCGTGATCAACGACTACGCGCGCAAGCAGAACCTGCTCAAGGAAAAAGACGCCAACCTGACCGGCGACGATGTGCGCGAGGGCCTTTCGGCCGTTATCTCGGTCAAGCTGCCCGATCCGCAGTTTGAGGGCCAGACCAAGGCCAAACTCGGCAGCTCCTATATGCGCGCGCTCACGCTCAAGATCGTGACCGACGGCCTCGCCGATTACTTGGAGGAGCACCCTAAGCCCGCTCGCGAGATCGTCAAGAAGGCGCAACAGGCTTGCAAGGCGCGCAATGCCGCCCGCAAGGCGCGCGAGGCGACCCGCCGCAAAAGCCTGCTCGAGACGGCTTCCCTGCCCGGCAAGCTCGCCGACTGCTCGGTGCGCGATGCCGAGCTGACCGAGCTCTTCATCGTAGAGGGCGACTCGGCAGGCGGTTCGGCCAAGGACGGCCGTCGCCGAGACATCCAGGCGATTCTGCCCCTGCGCGGCAAGATTTTGAACGTCGAACGCGTTGGTGACCATCGCGCGTTCTCGAGTGACACCATCCAGTCGCTGATTACCGCGATCGGCTGCGGCGTCACGACGAGTGCCGGCGACGGCGGCGACTTCGATATCACCAAGGCGCGCTACCACAAGATCATCATCATGACCGATGCAGACGTCGACGGTGCGCATATCCGCATCCTGCTGCTGACGTTCTTCTACAAGTACATGCGTCCGCTGATCGATGCCGGCTACGTCTACGTTGCCTGCCCGCCCATCTTTGGCATTAAGGTGCGCAACAAGATCCACTACGTGTATCCCAACGGCCGCCAGCCCGAAGACGAGATCCTGCGCGACACCATCCAGAGCCTGGGCCTGAACCCCGACGATAACGACGAGGACGGCAAGGCCAAGGACGGCAAGATCACCAAAAAGCGCAAGGGCTATACCGTCCAGCGCTACAAGGGCCTGGGCGAGATGGACCCCAAGCAGCTTGCCTCGACGACGATGGACCCCAAGACCCGCATCCTGCAGCGCGTGTCGATCGAGGACGCCGTGGTGGCAGACCGCGCCGTGCGCGAGCTGATGGGTTCCGAGGTCGGCTATCGCCGCGAGTACATCGAGAAGCATGCACATGACGCACGATTCTTAGACGCCTAATCCCTGCGGCTTTCCCAGCCACCGCACCTTCGCCCTCAATCGTCGGTCGCGTACCCAAGTACGCTTCCCTCCTCTTTCGGGCGAATCTGCGGCACCTGGAAAAGCCGTCTCCGTGGTTGGGAACTAATGGACCACGCAAACCATGAGGAGGTAACGTGGCAGACGATATCAACAATAACGAGGGTATGGGCGAGGCCGGCGATGCCGGTATGCCCGACGATCTGAAGCGCCTGCTTGCCCGTGCTGAGCAGGGCGAGGACGGCGACCCGGACGCCTATAACCCCGATGCCGATGATGATGAGGAAGAAGACGACGCCGAGCTCGAGGAGAGCTTTGGCGAAGTCGACCGTGGCGCCTCGGCCGGCGAGGATATCAACGGCGGCCAGCTCCAGATTTCGGAGTTTGGCCGCGAGATGAAGCAGTCGTTCATCGAGTATTCGATGTCGGTTATCACGGCGCGTGCCCTGCCGGACGTGCGCGACGGCTTAAAGCCGGTGCACCGCCGCATCCTGTACGCGATGAACGAGAGCGGCATCTACCCCAACCGCCCACATAAGAAGTCGGCCTGGACGGTCGGCGAAGTTATCGGTAAGTACCACCCGCATGGCGACTCCGCGGTCTATGAGGCCATGGTCCGCCTGGCGCAGTGGTTCTCCATGCGCACGCCGCTCATCGACGGTCACGGCAACTTCGGCAACATTGACGGCGACGGCGCCGCTGCCATGCGTTACACCGAGAGCCGCCTGGCAAAGCCCGCCATGGAACTGTTGCGTGACTTGCAGAAGGATACCGTCGACTGGCAGCCCAACTACGACGAATCGCTCGCCGAGCCCGTGGCGCTGCCTGCGCGCTTCCCCAACCTGCTGGTCAACGGCAGCCAAGGCATCGCCGTCGGCATGGCCACCAACATCGCTCCGCATAACCTCACCGAGGCGATCGAGGCCACCTGCTACCTGATCGACAACCCCGACGCCACCGTCGACGAGCTCATGCAGATCATGCCCGGTCCGGACTTCCCCACCGGCGCCATCATCATGGGCAGCGCCGGCATTAAGCAGAGCTACGAGACCGGCCGCGGTTCTATTACCGTGCGTGCCAAGGCACATGTGGAGTCCACCAAGACCGGCCGCAGCCGCCTGGTCTTTACCGAGATTCCCTACATGGTCAACAAGGGCACCCTGCAGGAGAAGATCGCCCAGCTCGTCAACGACAAGCGCATCGAGGGCATCTCTGATATGCGCGATGAGTCCAACCAGAAGGGTATCCGTCTGGTCATCGAGCTCAAGAAGGGCGTCATTCCGCAGGTCGTGCTCAACAACCTGTATAAGTACACCTCGCTGCAGACGACCTTCGGCGCCAACAATCTGGCGCTCGTCAACGGCGTTCCCAAATGCCTGAGCCTGCGCGAGATGCTGCAGCACTACATCGACCACCAGGTCGACGTAGTCACTCGCCGCACCCGCTTCGACCTTAAGAAGGCCCAGGCCCGAGCGCATATCCTCGAGGGTTACCTGATGGCCCTTGACCATATCGACGAGGTCATCAGCATCATACGCTCCTCGCAGACCGACTCCGAGGCCAGCAGCCGCCTGATCGAGCGCTTTGGCTTTACGCCCGAGCAGACCACGGCCATCCTCGAGATGAAGCTGCGCCGCCTGACCGGCCTGGAGCGCGACAAGATCCAAGAAGAGTTGGACGGCCTGCGCCGCGCCATCGCCTACTACGAGGACCTGCTGGCGCATGAGGAGAAGATCCTGGGCGTCATCAAGGAAGAGATGCGCGAGATCTCCAAGAAGTTTGGCGACAAGCGCCGCACCGAGATCAGCCAGGTTGAGAAGGACCTGGATGTCGAGGACCTCATCGCCGACGAGGACATGGTCGTGACCATCACCCACACCGGCTACGTTAAGCGTATCCCGGTGGCTGCCTACCGTGCCCAGAAGCGCGGTGGCAAGGGCGTGTCGGGCGTCAATCTCAAAGAGGACGACGTTATCGATGAGATGTTCATCGCGTCCACGCACGAGTACGTGCTGTTCTTCTCGAGCAAGGGCAAAGTCTATCGCCTGAAGGTGCACGAGCTGCCGGTGGGTACGCGCCAGGCGCGCGGTACCGCGATCGTCAACCTGCTGCCCTTCGAGGAGGGCGAGAAGATCGCGAGCGTCATCAGCTGCCGCGATTTCCCGGCCGACGAGTACCTGATGTTTGCCACCAAGAGTGGCATGGTCAAGAAGACCGTGATGAGCGCTTACGATCGTAGCCGCCGTGATGGACTCATTGCCATCAACCTGCGCGACGACGACGCACTGCTGAACGTGCGCCGCGTGCGCGAGGGTGACAAGATCATCCTGGCCACCACCGCGGGCAAGGCGATTATGTTCTCCGAGGAGCAGGTGCGCGCCACCGGCCGCGATACCAGCGGCGTTCGCGGCATTAGCATGAAGGACGGCGTGAGCGTTCTGGGCATGGAAGTCACTAACGGCAACGGCGATCTGTTCGTCATCACCGAGCGCGGCTACGGCAAGCGCACGCCGGTTGCGGACTACCCGGAGCAGAATCGCGGCGGCCAGGGCGTCTACACCATCCAAATGACCGAGCGTAAGGGTAACCTCGCGGCCATGAAGACGGTGGGCCCACAGCACGAGCTGTTCATCGTGACGGAGGGCGCCACGGTCATTCGCGTCAAGACCGACGAGATCAGCCAGACCGGCCGCGCCACCCAGGGCGTCAAGATGATGACCGTCGACGACAACGACCGCGTATGCGCCGTAGCCCGCATGACGGCAGCCAAAGAGAAGCCCGAAGGCGAAGCAACAGAAGACGGTTCTGCCCCCGAAGAAGCCCCAGTCGATCTAGGCGACGGCAACGACATGCCAGAAGATCTCCTCGACGAGTAAGAGGCCCTGGCTGGTAGAAAATATCAGACACCATATATCGGCGGTCGGCGCACTGCGCGCCGACCGCTTTTTTGAAAACCTTGGGACTCGTGTTCGCCCCGGTCGCACGGCGACATGTGAAGTCGATCGCGAGTTCCGCACGAGCCGGAGAGCACTTAATGTGCTCTCCGTGCGAGTCAGGACTGTCCGAGCAGGCGACCTTATATGTCTGCCGCCCGGCGGCGGGGCTCCTCGCCCGAACCCCTCAGCTAGTTCTTCAGCGAGTTCAGCGGTGCCGGGAAGCGTCCACCACGGTGGGCAAGCACGGTGCCGGCGTTGGGGTTCACCGGCATGATGGGCGCACGGCCAAACAGGCCGCCATACTCGACGCAGTCGCCCACACCCTTGCCGATGGCGGGAATCACGCGGACGGCCGTGGTCTTATTGTTGATGACGCCGATGGCCATCTCGTCGGCGATGATGCCGGCGATGGTCTCGACCGGGGTGTCGCCGGGGATGGCGATCATGTCCAGGCCAACGGAGCACACGCAGGTCATGGCCTCGAGCTTCTCGAGCGAAAGTGCGCCGGCCTCGACGGCAGCGATCATGCCGGCGTCCTCGGATACGGGGATAAAGGCACCCGAGAGACCGCCCACGCTGGAGCTGGCCATGACGCCGCCCTTCTTGACGGCATCGTTGAGCATGGCGAGCGCGCAGGTCGTGCCGGGGCCACCGCAGGTGCCCACGCCGATGATCTCGAGGATGCGCGCAACGGAGTCGCCGATGGCGGGCGTGGGGGCCAGGGACAGATCCACGATGCCGAAGGGGGTGTCCAGGCGGCGGCTGGCCTCCTGGGCCACCAGCTGGCCCATGCGGGTGATGCGGAAGGCGGTCTTTTTGATGGTCTCCGCCACCACGTCAAAGGGCTGGCCCTTCACCGCTTTCAAAGCAGTACACACTACGCCGGGGCCGGAGACGCCCACGTTGATGACCTTCTCCGCCTCGCCCACGCCGTGGAAGGCGCCGGCCATAAAGGGGTTGTCCTCCACGGCATTGCAGAACACCACCAGCTTGGCGCAGCCCAGGCCATCCCGGTCCGCCGTGGCGGCAGCGGTATCCTTGACGATGCGGCCCATCAGGGCCACCGCGTCCATATTGATGCCCGCCCGGGTGGACCCCACGTTGACGGAGGAACAGACCAGTTCTGTCCGGGCCAGAGCCTCCGGAATGGAGCGGATCAGCTTCTCGTCCGCCTCTGTCATGCCCTTCTGCACCAGGGCGGAGTAGCCGCCGATAAAGTTGACGCCGCAGGTCCGGGCCGCCCGGTCCAGCGCCAGGGCAAAGGGAACATAATCTTCCGTGTCGCTGGCTCCGGCCACCAGGGCCATGGGCGTGACAGAAATGCGCTTATTGACGATGGGAATGCCGAATTCCCGCTCGATCTCTTCTCCCGTTGCGACCAGGCGCTCTGCATAGCGGCTGATCTTGTCGTAGATCTTTTCACACGCACGCTCTGCGCTTCTGTCCGCGCAGGAGAGGAGCGAGATGCCCATCGTGATCGTGCGGATATCCAGATGCTGCTGGTCGATCATACGGATCGTTTCCAGAATATCATTGCGGCTTAGCATGATTCTTTCCCTCCCCGCTCAGATCTTGTGCATCGCGTTGAAGATGTCCTCCCGCTGCATGCGGATCGCAATGTCCATCTCCGCGCCGAGGGCGCTCAGCTTTTCCGTCAGTTCCGTAAAAGAGAGCGAACAATTTTCGAGATCCACCAGCATGACCATGGTGAAATTTTCCTGCAAAATCGTCTGGCTGATATCCAGAACGTTCACGTTCCACTTTGCCAGCAGTGAGCTGACGCCCGCGATAATACCGACCTGATCTTTCCCCAGTACCGTGATAATGGCTTTCATCCTGTGTTCTCCTTTCAGTTTCTGCCGGTAATTGTATCACATCACCGCAATAAAGTAAATGTTCCGGATGCGCAACATACGCATCCGGAACATACAT
>CABQSP010000009.1:0-42723 GCA_902466855.1 uncultured Collinsella sp.
ACGCCCACCAAATGTTCGCAGCTCAGAGGCTATGTCCTCTGGGCTGTTTTGTTTTGCCACCAAGCACGCCGCCAAATAAGCCACCAAATATTGATCCAAGGTCTGTACGCGATGGTCTTCGCATCCCGTAGAGGTGCCGGCAGATTGCATACGTCCTGGCCGATCGTGACCGCAACATGTTGGTCAAGCACAATCTTTTGGATTCTTTTGGCGCGAGCGGCTTGGTTTTGGTAGGATTTGTCAGCGGCTTGACTAAGGGGGTTTTATAGCTGCCATGCAGGTAGCCGTGTTGGTAACGTTTTACCGACTTGCCAAGAACCCCTCATTTTTAATGCGTCTGCAAAATGACTAATTGCTTTGACCTGCTGAAACACTATATGTTGTGTTTGACCTAAAAAAAGAATACAGGATATAGATGCGTCTTTGTCGTATGATAGATGGCGGACAGAGAACGAAGACCTTAACTGCCTCTTTTGAACGTGTCCTTGAGCCGCTTGATCGGCTCCAGGGAATGTCCGCATGGAGGCTTATGGTTTATCGAGAACACAGATTGCGCGACGGCGCCGCAAGACAGGGGCAAGCCCTGCCGGGTATCGTTTGGCTCTGAAGCGCGATGAGGCTACGATGCGAAAGAGGCAAGAGGATGAAGATCATCAAGCGCAGTGGCACCGAGGTTGTCTTTGACATCGATAAGATTGTCAATGCCATCCGCGCCGCAAACTTGGAGGTCGAGGAGAGCTCTCGTCTTACCGACCGCCAGGTGGTTTACGCGGCACAAAACGTCGCCGAGGCATGCGAGAACGCGGGCCACACCGTGTCGGTCGAGGAGATTCAGGATCTGGTCGAGGACGAGATTATGCGTCTCGACTGCTACGAGGTCGCTCGCCATTACATCATCTATCGCTATGTTCAGAGCCTGAAGCGCCAGAAGAACACGACCGACGACAAGATTCTGTCGCTGATTGAGTGCAACAACGAAGAGGTCAAGCAGGAGAACTCCAACAAGAACCCGACCGTCAATTCCGTTCAGCGTGACTACATGGCCGGCGAGATCTCCAAGGACCTGACTCAGCGTGTGTTGCTGCCCCAGGAGATTGTGGATGCCCACAATGAGGGTCTGATTCACTTCCATGATTCGGACTACTTTGCCCAGCACATGCATAACTGCGACCTGGTGAACCTGGAGGATATGCTCCAGAACGGTACTGTTATCTCGGGTACGCTGATTGAGAAGCCGCACAGCTTCTCGACCGCCTGCAACATCGCGACGCAGATCATCGCCCAGGTTGCTTCCTCCCAGTACGGTGGCCAGTCGATTTCGCTGACCCATCTTGCCCCGTTCGTCGAGGTGAGCCGTCAAAAGATTCGCGGCGAGGTCGCCCGCGAGCTCGAGGAGCTCGGCGTTTCCGCATCTCCCGAAAAGGTCCGCGAGGTTGTTGAGGACCGTCTGCGTGACGAGATCCGTCGCGGCGTTCAGACGATTCAGTATCAGGTCGTGACCCTTATGACCACCAACGGCCAGGCGCCGTTCGTGACGGTCTTTATGTATCTTAACGAGGCCCGTACGCCTCAGGAGAAGCACGACCTTGCCATGATCGTGGAGGAGACGCTTCGCCAGCGCTACGAGGGCGTTAAGAACGAGGCCGGCGTTTGGATTACCCCGGCATTCCCCAAGCTTATCTATGTACTCGAGGACGATAACGTTCACGAGGATTCCCCGTACTTCTACCTGACCCAGCTGGCTGCCAAGTGCACCGCCAAGCGCATGGTGCCCGATTACATCTCCGAGAAGAAGATGCGCGAGCTCAAGCTGTCGAAGGGCGAGACCGCGGGCAACGGCGACTGCTATACCTGCATGGGTTGTCGCAGCTTCCTGACGCCCGACCGCTCCGGTAACGGATTTAACAATGTGGCCAACGCGCTGAACTATGACCCAAACAAGCCCAAGTACTACGGTCGCTTTAACCAGGGCGTTGTGACCATCAACCTGCCCGATGTCGCGCTGAGCTCGCATCAGGACATGGATAAGTTCTGGAAGATCTTCGACGAGCGCCTTGAGCTGTGCCACCGCGCCCTGCTGTGCCGTCATGAGCGTCTGATGGGTACGCTTTCGGATGCCGCACCGATTCTTTGGCAGTACGGTGCCCTCGCCCGCCTGAAGAAGGGCGAGACGATCGACAAGCTGCTCGTGGGCGGTTACTCCACCATTAGTCTGGGTTATGCCGGCCTGTATGAGTGCGTCAAGTACATGACGGGCCACAGCCACACCGAGAAGGAGGGCACGCCCTTTGCCATGGCCGTCATGCAGCGCATGAACGACAAGTGCGCGGAGTGGAAGGCCGAAAGCGATATTGACTTCTCGCTGTACGGTACCCCGCTTGAGTCGACGACCTACAAGTTCGCCAAGTGCCTGCAGCGTCGTTTTGGCATTATCCCGGGCGTGACGGACAAGGGCTACATCACCAACAGCTACCACGTCCACGTGTCCGAGGAGATCGACGCATTCGACAAACTCAAGTTTGAGGGCATGTTCCAGCAGCTTTCGCCGGGCGGTGCCATCTCCTACGTCGAGGTTCCCAACATGCAGGACAACCTCAAGGCTGTCATTCGCGTGATGCAGTACATCTACGACAACATCATGTATGCCGAGCTCAACACCAAGAGCGACTACTGCCAGGTGTGCGGCTACGATGGCGAGATTAAGATTGTCGAGGACGATGGCAAGCTGGTGTGGGAGTGCCCCAATTGCGGCAATCGTGACCAGGAGAAGATGAACGTCGCCCGTCGTACGTGCGGCTACATCGGTACCCAATTCTGGAACCAGGGCCGAACCGAGGAGATCCGCGACCGCGTGCTGCATCTCTAATAACCATCCCAGGCTGCCCCGTAGCGAGGGCCCGGACCTTTACTCGCTATTTCGAACAGTCCTGGCTCACGACGGAGGCGCCACTGGCGCCTCCTGTTCGTGCGGAACTCATATCGAGTAAAGGTCCGGGCCCTCGCTACGGGGCAGCCAAGTTGATGTAGCTGAGATGCAGCATGCGGTCTGCTCACTCCTCGAAGTTCTTTGCGGAAATGAGTTGACTTGCAACAACGCTTTGCTTGCGATGACGGTTGGGCTGCAACACAGTTTTTATTGGACCTTGAACCCTATACTCGATGTTCGCTTCGTTCATTGAGTTACCCTTTGCATGAGGCCGGGACATATCGTCCCGCCCGCAGTTTCGCAGGCCGCAGGCCGAGAATGTTTGAGGACGGGATGATATGTCCCGGCCTCCCGGGAGAGTTACCTATGAACTACGCGAACATTAAGTATTTCGACATTGCTGATGGGGAAGGCGTTCGTACTTCTCTGTTTGTGAGCGGGTGCCGTCGCGGGTGCAAGAATTGCTTTAACTCCGTCGCGTGGGACTTTGCTGCGGGCGAGCCGTTCGATCGCGCCGTCGAGGATAAGATTATCGAGAGTCTCGATCATCCCTTTATCGATGGCCTGACGATTCTGGGTGGCGAGCCCATGGAGCCCGAGAATCAGGCGGGGCTTGTTGACTTTATCGAACGCGTGCGTGCGGCCTATCCTGCGGGGTCGGAAAAGACCATTTGGTGCTTTACCGGCGACGTGCTCGAGGAGCTTATGCCGGGTGGCCGTCATCATACCGAGGTGACGGACCGTATCCTGGCCTGCCTCGACATGTTGGTGGATGGACCGTTCGTTCAGGATTTGTACGATATCTCGTTGCGCTTTAGGGGCTCGAGTAACCAGCGTGTGATCGATATGAACGCTACGCGCGACCGTGCTGAGCGCGAGGGCGTTGCGCTTTGTGATGCGGTTGAACTTTGGCGGGACGATCCGGTCTATTCGACCCATACTATGTAGCTTGTGGCCGATGCCAAAGGGCGTGGTACCATAGCGCGAACGCAAAATCGGAAAAGTGAGGCCCAGATGGTCGATCAGGAAAAAGTCGAGGCCGCCATTAAGCTGTTGCTTGAGGGCATAGGCGAGGACCCAACTCGTGAGGGCCTGCTGGAGACCCCGGCGCGCGTTGCCCGTATGTATGGTGAGATCGCCGGCGGTATGGACCAGAGTGCCGAGGAGCACCTGTCCAAAACCTTTGCCGTCGCTTCGAACGATTTGGTTATCGAGCGCGACATCACGTTCTACTCGCTGTGCGAGCACCATCTGCTGCCGTTTTATGGCAAGGTCGCCATTGGCTATATTCCTAACGGTCGGGTGGCTGGGCTTTCCAAGCTCGCCCGCACGGTCGAGGTTTATGCCCGCCGTCTGCAGCTGCAGGAGCAGCTGTGTGCGCAGGTTGCCGACGCTCTCATGGATTATCTCGCTCCCCAGGGAGCGATTGTGCTCATGGAAGCCGAGCATATGTGCATGACCATGCGCGGCGTGCAAAAGCCCGGCACCAAGACCGTGACGCTCGCTCGCCGCGGCGTCTTTGAGACTGATCCCGCGCTCGAGGAGCGGTTCTTTAGGATGCTGGGCCGTTAGCATGAGGGTCGTCAACGACTTTACATCGAAGACCGATGAGGGGACGTCGCGTCGCGGCTTTATGGCTTCGGGCTTGGCTCCCTTTGGTGCCATGCCTCGCATTGATTACATTTGCGCCAACGGGCTGTTCCGGCGGCACCTGGGTAACATTGCACAGTTGGAATCGGGGCGCATCTTCTGCCGCCACGGTATTGACCATCTTCTCGATGTCGCTCGCATTATGTGGATCAAGAATCTTGAGGAACAGCTCAAATTTGACCGCGAGGTCATCTACGCCACGGCACTTCTTCACGATATCGGCAAAGATGAACAGTATGAATCGGGTATATCCCATGATGTTGCAAGCGAACGCGTCGCTGATGCGATTCTCGGCGGCATGCCCGATGATGTGGCGTTTGAGCCGGCCGATGCCGCAGCCATTAAGACGGCCATTCTGGGCCATCGAAAGCTGCGTGTGAACAGCCAACCGCTTGAGCGTCTGCTCTATGCAGCCGACAAAGCGTCGCGCGCCTGCTTTGCATGCCCCGCGCGCAATGCTTGCAACTGGAGCGATGATAAAAAGAACCTGTCGATTCGCGTGTAGTTAGTTTGCGCGGTCGGGGTTCTAAACGAAGGAGACGATCGCGATGAGCAATAAGAAACTGCCCGAGAATGCAACCAAGACTGAAGGTGCCGAGCTCGCCCGCCGTGGAAGGGGCGAAATATCCACCGCAACGGCGGTACCCCACGTGAGCTATGACGATCTGCGCCATGCCGACCGCATCACCGTTGAAGGTCTTGAGGTTTTTGCTAACCACGGCGTATATCCCGAAGAGAACGCGCTGGGCCAGAAGTTCATCGTGTCCCTGGTGCTCTATGCCGACCTGCGTGCAGCGGGGGAGCACGATAACCTGGACGCCTCGATTGACTACGGCTCGGTATGCCACGATGTCGATGGCTATCTGCGCGAGCATACGTTTAAGCTCATCGAGGCTGCAGCCGAGGGTGTGGCCCAGATGCTGCTGTGTCGTTACCCCCTGCTGCTTGGCGTGCACGTTAAGTTCGATAAGCCTTGGGCGCCCGTCGGTCTTCCCCTGGCAAGCTGCGGTGTCGAGATCGAGCGCGTGCGCTAACCGACTCTAGAGCTCGTTGGCGGGCGGTTTTTTGAGCCGCTGCGACAGAGCCCTGTTGTTGGGGCAGTACGTGTCGAGCAGCGCGTGAAACCGATGATTGTGGCTCGGCTCGAGCAGGTGGACGAGCTCGTGGGCGACAACCATGTCAAGGCACTCGACGGGGTAGGCGGCAAGTTCTCGTGCGATGCGAATGGCGCCGGTTTTGGGCGTGCATGATCCCCAGCGCGTTTTCATGCTGCGCACGGAAACGCGGGAAACGGCGACACCCATTGCGATTTCGTATGCGTGCACCATATCCCGCAGCGCCGATGTGACTTCGGACGTATAGAGCTGGTCAATATGGGCTTGGATCTCACTGGGCGTTAAGCCGTCGAGGGGCGCGTTCCACTTGGCCTGCGGACGTTCGTCTGGCTCGTCGGTACCCATAAAGCTTGCGAACGTGGCTTGTTTGGGCCGCGGTGCGGGGGGATCAAAGTTGTGGTCGAGTGCATCCTGTACCGTGATGGGCTTGCCCCAAAGTGCAATGATGGACGAGGGGCTGAGCGACTCCTGTGCCGTCGTCTGACGTTGCTCGCGCTGGGCAAGTCGGCTGATAATCCAGGCGCTGTTGCGCTTCACAAACGCTTCGATATGCTCGCGGCTGGCGCCGAGCGGTGCGCTGGCGTGGACCTCGCCGCTCGATGTGACGCGTAGGTTGAAGTTCTTGACGCACTTTTTGGTAACGACGACGGGGATGGATGTGCCATCCGGTCGGGATACGGTAATCGTAAATTGCTGCGTCAAAAGCGGTCCTTCAGATTGGGGACGGGCCGCATGTCGACCGTTCGGCATGCCGGCCCGCTCAGGGGATGTGAAATTAATAACGCTCGAAGAAGGCAAGGGCATTATCGCTGCAGAGCTTCTGCATCACGGTCTTGCCAAAGTGCTTGGAGAGCATGTTCTGGAACTCGGGCATCTTGCTGGCATCGGAGAGGAAGGCGGGCACCGTGGCACCGTCCCAGTCGCCGCCGAGCGCGATGGCGTCCTCGCCGCCCAGGTCGAGCCAGTGCTCGATATGTGCCGCTAGCTGGTCGAAGGTGACGTCTGCGGCGGTCTTGTCGGTTGCGTCGTTGGAAAGGAACTCGCTGCAGTAGTTGAGGCCGACGATACCGCCCATGTCGCGAATGGTGCGGAACTGGTCGTCGGTAAGGTTGCGTTTGACGCCGCAAACCGCACGGGAGTTGGAGTGGCTGGCGACGAAGGGACGCGTGGCGTGGGCGAGAACCTCGTCAAAGCACTCATCGTTGAGGTGGGAGACGTCGAGTACCATGCCGGCGTGCTCCATCTGCGTAAGTGCCTCGATGCCGGCGCCGGTGAGGCCGGCGTGGGTGTCGTGGCCGCTCGCGAGCGGCCCCTGCGCATTCCAGCTGAGTGACGACATAAGCACGCCCAAGCTCTTGAGCACTTCGATCAGCGCGGGGTCCTCGGCAAAGAACGTGGCGTTTTCGATGGTGTGGATGCAGGCGACCTTGCCGTCCTTGAGCGCGGGGCGAATGTCTGCGGCGCTGCGCACGTTGACCATACGGTCGTGGTTGAGCATTGCCTGGCCGCTCATATGCGCCATGATCTGCGCCTGGAAGCGCGCGGCGTGGGCGGTGGGAATCTCGTCGGGGACAAACGTGGCGAAGCACTGTGCCCACGGCGTGTTGCCGATCTTTGCGAGCGAGATGGCACAGGCGTTACCCTCGATGAGGTCGAAATCTTGCGGATGCGTTTCGTCGCCGGGGAAATAACCGTCGGTGCCGGCGGTAAAGCGCAGGTCGAGATCGAGCGTGGCCCAGCCGATGCGGTCGGCGGTGTCGCAGTGTAGGTCAAATACGGGATATGCCATGGTTCCTCCGGTTGCAGCGTTTCTTTGCAAACTGTCATTGAATTGTATGACTAGGGTATAGTTAGCGCCATATGTTCACGGCGGCCCGCGTTGTGTGCCGCCCTTATCACGGAGGTTACCATGTCCAACCAGGGCAAGAAGGTCAAGACCCATTATCGCGGCACGCTCGACGACGGCACGCAGTTCGATAGCTCCTACGATCGCGGCGAGCCGCTGGAGTTCACCTGCGGCGCCGGTCAGATGATCAAGGGCTTCGACGCCGCTGTTGTCGATATGCAGGTGGGCGAGAAGAAGACCGTGCACATTCCTGCTGCCGATGCCTACGGCGAGCACAATCCCGAGATGGTTCTGACCTTCCCGGCCGAGCAGGTTCCCAACATCGAGCAGATCGAGAAGGGCATGAAGCTCTTCCTGTCCACGCCGAGCGGCATGCCCGTCCCTGCCGTCGTCATTGACGTGACGCCCGAAGCCGTGACGCTCGATGCCAACCACGAGCTGGCCGGTAAGGACCTCAACTTTGATATCGAGCTCGTCGAGGTCGAGGACTAGGCTATGCCTGCGAATCTGGTTTCGACAGCGTGCCTCGGAAATCTCAACGACCCGTCCTATGAGCTTTTGCTTCGCCGGGAGCTGGGCGGTGTCTTTGAGGTCGATGAGCTACTGCTCGATTGGGACCAGGCTGATGTATACGCGTTTGTGGGCGTGACGGAGCTGGGGCGCACGGTCGATGTTCGGCTGGATACTGCCGACGGCAGTCGTTTTGTCGACGGCGACGTGCTCGCCGTCGACCGTTCGGGCGTGGTGCCCGTGGCGGTTGTCGTGCGCCTGCGCAGCGCCGAGGTATATTTGGTCGAAGTTGACCGCATGGACCCGATTGCGCTCGCGCATGCGTGCTGGGAGATCGGCAATATGCATGCGCCGCTTTTTCGAGGCGATTCGGACGAGCATACCGTGCGCATGTATACGCCGGTGCAACCTGTTTTGGGCCGCATGCTCCGGGGCGTCGAGGGCGTTCGGCTCTCGACGGTTACCCGTGAACTCGATTCGGACCGGCGCTTTGCGTCGAGTGCGGCGGATGCCGTTGTGAGTATTGCTCCAGACTTTACGATCGTAAAGAAGGCGCGCGGTTAACGTGCGTATAAGTAAGACGGACTTTGAGAGACAACTATTCAAAGTCCGTCTTTCTGTTGATGAGATGCTGTGGGGGAAAGCATATGGGTCTTGAAGGAATCAAGCTGATTGCATGCGATTTGGACGGCACGTTGCTGCATCCGGGGGAGCGCGAGCCGCGTTCCGAGGCCTTTGAGCTCATCGATGAGCTGCATCGTCGCGGTATCGTGTTTATGCCGGCGAGCGGCCGTCAATATGCGAGCTTGCGCTACCTGTTTGCCCCGGTGGCCGATGAGCTCGCCTATGTATGCGAAAACGGAGCCCTGGTGATGAGCGAGGGGCGTGCCGTTGTCAAGCGTTCCATGGAGCGTAGCCTTGCTATGGATATCGCGAATGCCGTGGTTGCGTATCCCCATGCCGACGTGACCCTTTCATGTGAGGGACACCTCTACACCATGAGCGGCAACGATGCATTCGTCGATCATTTGCGCTATGAGGTCCACTGCGATGTGGCGGTGGTCGACCGCCCCGAGGACATC
The DNA here is from genome assembly GCA_902466855.1 of uncultured Collinsella sp. Taxonomy (GTDB): domain Bacteria; phylum Actinomycetota; class Coriobacteriia; order Coriobacteriales; family Coriobacteriaceae; genus Collinsella. Next base: position 9,130 of record CABQSP010000009.1, read on the forward strand.
GACGAGGACGTCATTAAGATTGCCTTCCAGACGCCCGAGGTGGATCAGCCGGCGGCCCTGGAGTATTTCGAGCGCCTCTTTAGCGACCGTGTTGACGTGATGACGTCGGGAACCGAATGGACGGACTTTATCGGTTTCGGTTCGGGCAAGGGCTCCGCGCTTGCCGATTACGGTCGCGCCCTGGGTATTTCGCCCGATGAGATGATGGCGTTTGGCGATAACGAAAACGACCGCGACATGCTCAACGTAGTGGGCCATCCTTATCTAATGGAGAGCTGCAATCCCTCTATGCGTGGCATCAATGACCGCGTCCGTTACGTGCGCACGGTCGAAGAAGAGCTGCGTCGTCTGCTCGCCGAGTAAGTTTTCGGGACATACCTAGAAATCTACTTTTTGCTGCAGAGTGCGGAAAGATGGATTTTAAGGCATGTTCCCAACATCTACCGGCAGTCGGGGCAGAGACCCTCGAAGATGGTGTAGTGCGACGTGACGTGCCAGCCGATTTGCTCGGACGCCTTGGCGTCGAGCTGGGCATCGAAGGGGAGCGGTACGTCGATGACGCGGCTGCACGAGGTGCAGATGATATGCGCATGCGGCTCGATCGTGCGATCGAAGCGGCTGCCGCCCGGCGTCTTGATGGAGAGGATTTCGCCGGCGTCGGCCAAGAGATTGAGATTGCGGTAGACCGTACCGCGGCTGATTTTGCCATCCTGCGCGCGCACGACGTTGTAGATTTCGTCGGCGGTGGGATGGTTATAGCTTTGGCGCACGGCGTCAAGAACCAGCTTTCGCTGCCTGGTATTCCTTCTTTGCACCGCCATGCGCCTCGCCTCTTTTCTATTAACGGTCGTAGGTAAATGATACCGTATTTAGCACACAATACTAATAATGAGGACTGAAACCGTCCTCATTGGCAAGTGGGGCTCGGGCCTGGGCGTCTACGAGGCGAAAACGCGTTCCCATGCGCTCGTAGGAGGCATGAAGCGCCTCGAGATGAGATAGGACGTTTGCCGGAGCTCCCTGTATCTCCATCTCGACTGAGCCGTCTTCCATGTTACGCACCCAGCCGGTGAGGGAGCGTGCCTGCGCGAGGTTGGTGTTGGTAAAGCGAAAACCAACGCCTTGGACTTGCCCCGTCCAGTGCAGGAAATAGCGCAGGGGAGTGTCTTGAGTGGCCTCGTCGCTTGCGAGTACGGTAAGCCTGCGGCGCAGCTCGAGCTCGACGTTTGATGGTTTTTGAGGCTCTCGACTGCCGCCGGTGACGCTGGAGAAGAACGTATCGAAGAGGCCCATCGCTATGCCTGCTTGCCTGCGTCGGCCGGGAAGGTAATGCCGGCCTGCTGGCGCACGGCATCCATGATGCGCAGTGAGACGAGCGTGACATCGCGGTAGTGGCCAAGCTCGTGACGTCCTGCCGGGGTCTCCCAAATCTCTTCCTTAACGTTATCGATGCCGCCGATGGCGGTGATAAAGTCTGTGAGTTCGTATTCCATAGTGTTGCTCGATTTGGGCAGGTCGAGCACGCGGCCGTTGTCGCCCTGTTCGCGCGGTGCCTCGGTCGCCGAGCCGCGTACGACATCGCCGCGATAGTCGATGCGGACGTTGCGGGGCGTGGACAGATGGTCGATCTGGATAGTGCCACGCTCGCCTTCGATCTGCGAGGGCAGCAGGTCATTCGTAATTTTGGAGTGCGCGAGCTCGACGGAGATACGGCCACCGCCGTAGCTGGCGAGGATGGAACCGCAGCCGTCGATGGGGCCGTGCGTGAGCTGTCGCGTGGTGGGGTCGAGCAGAGTAGTCATGCTCGTAAGGCCGGAGGGCATGCCGAAAATCTCGACCATGGGCTCGACGGCGTAGACGCCAATGTCCATGAGGGAACCCGATGCCATATTGCAGTCGAAGATATTGGTGGCGCGTCCCGCGAGAATCTCGTTGTAGCGCGAGGAATACTTGCCAAAGCGCAATGAGGCGCGGCGGATGGGGGCGATCTCGCCCAGGGCGTCCTCGATGGCGTGGAAGGCGGGATCGTGGAGGGGACGCATGGCCTCGAGAGCCACGACACCTGCTGCCTCGGCAGCGCGGAAGACTTCCAGCGCCTGCGCTTCGGTGGCGCAGAAGGGTTTCTCGACGATGACGTGCTTGCCACCGGCGATGCAGGCAAGGGCCTGCTCGTAGTGAAGTGCGTTAGGGCTGCCGATATAGACGGCGTCGACGTCGACGGCGGACGCAAGCTCGTCAAGTGCGGTGAAGTTACGTTCGCCGCCGTGTTCGGCGGTAAAGGCAGTACCGCGATTGGCGTCGCGCGAAAGCGTGCCCACAAACGCGGCTTGGTCGTTGGCGTTGACGACTTGGATAAGGTCGTCGGTGATCATGGATGTGCCGATGGTCGCGATGCGCAGCATACGTCCCCCTTGCGTTGTTTGGTCTACAGGATGAGTGTAGCGCGTGGGGATATAAAGCTGCGCGAAAACGCTATTACAGGTCGCTCTCGTTAAAGCCGGTGTCGATATCGAGGTTGCTGCCGTCGGCCGCCGTGGTGGCAAGCTCGTCGCAGCGCTCGTTGAGCTCATGGCCGGCGTGGCCCTTAACCCAGATGAACTCCACTTTGTGCTTGCTCTTTGCGGTGAGCAGGCGCTCCCACAAGTCGCGGTTCTTGACAGGCTGCTTGTTGGCGGTCTTCCAGCCGCGTTTTTTCCAGCCGTCGATCCAGTGTTTATTGAAAGCGTTGACGACGTACTGCGAATCGGAATGGACCTCGACCTCGCAGGGGCGGTTGAGCGCCTCGAGCGCCACGATGACCGCCATGAGCTCCATGCGGTTGTTGGTGGTCTTGGCGTAGCCGCGCGAAAGCTCGGAGGTGAAGGTCTTGCCGGCGGGGTTGGTGTATTTGAGCACGGCGCCGTAGCCGCCGCGTCCCGGATTTGATCGGGCCGAGCCGTCGGTATAGATGATGACCTTCACATGGTTCCTTTCGTTGGGTACGTTTCGTGTGAGTGACCATTGTAGCGTCATGTCCGCCGGGGGCTAGCAATCTACGATTTCTACCCCGTCTTCCGACAGTTAGTTGGCATGGATGATGCGGTTGAGCTCGTCGAGGTATTGCTGCAAGAGGGGAGAGGGCTTGCGCTCGTCGTGCATGATATAGCCTACGTGCATCGTTGGGGCGTCTGCTAACGGGATCGATGCCATACCCCATTGCATTTCATTGGAGAGGACACCGGTCGACAGGGTGTAACCGTTCGACGTGATAAGTAAGTTAGTAAGTGTTCCGCGGTCCGAGATTCGTATGTTGCGGTCGCAAGGGATATAGCTAAAAGGTTCCTCGGCGTAATAGAAGGAGTTTGAGGTTCCCTGCTCAAAGCTGTAGCGCGTATAGGGTGTGAGGTCGGCAAGGGACAGCTGCGGGCGGCGGGCAAGCGGGTGGCGCTCGCTAACGAAGACGTGGACCGTCGCGTCGAATAGGGGATGGAAGCTCGCACGCGCATCGGCAAAAGCCTTCTGCAGAACGCGGGCATTAAAGTCGTCCAGATACAGGATGCCGATGTCGCTGCGAAACGCGCGGACGTCATCGATGATCTGCGATGTGGTGGTCTCGCGCATGATGAACTCGAACTTGCTGTCGCGGCAGCGCTCGACCACGTTGACAAAGGCCTCGACCGAAAAGGCGTAGTGCTGGGCGGAAATGGCGAGGCGGGCTTGCGGGGTGCCGCCGTCCTCGTAGCGCGCCTCGAGCATGTCGGCCTGCTCTACGACCTGGCGCGCATAGCCCAAAAGCTCGGTGCCGTCGTTGGTGAGCGTGACGCCGCGGCTGGAGCGCGTGAAGATCTCCAGGTGGAGTTCCTGCTCCAGGCTTTTGACGGCGTTTGAGATGTTGGACTGAGCGGTATAGAGGCGCTGAGCTGCGGCGTTGATTGAGCCGGACTCTGCCACGGCGATCAGAAAACGAAGCTGCTGGAGGGTCATCGGCGCCGTCCTTTCGAGCGTTATCTACAAAACCGATAACAGGTTAGCGCTTTTAAGTGATTGACCGAGCGAAACAATGCTCGTACTATTCAAAACACACAAAGGCGGTAGGTAATTAAGCCGACCACGGAACCGGGATGCGAAAGGAGGCCCGCATATGAATTGCTTACCAAGACGAATGCCGGGCTCCTGTTTGCGCCCGTCGGCGTGATCAGGAGACAGCCACTTACTTCTCTTACTCTTATTACTTATATTCGATCAAGGAGATCATCATGAGCCAGTTTATCAACAACCCCGAGCACACCTTTGGTTTCGACACCCTGCAGCTTCACGTTGGCCAGGAGAGCGCCGATCCTGCATCCGACTCCCGTGCCGTGCCTATCTACCAGACCACGAGCTATGTGTTCCGCAACTCCCAGCACGCCGCCGACCGCTTTGGTCTTGCCGATGCCGGTAACATCTACGGCCGTCTGACCAACTCCACCCAGAGCGTCTTCGAGGACCGTATCGCCGCACTCGAGGGTGGCGTGGCAGGTCTCGCCGTCGCCTCCGGTGCTGCTGCCATCACCTATACCCTGCAGGCTCTTGCTCAGGCCGGCGACCACGTGGTTGCCCAGAAGACCATCTACGGTGGCTCCTACAACCTGCTGGAGCATACGCTCTCCCAGTTTGGCGTCGAGACCACGTTTGTCGATGCGCATAACTTGGAAGAGGTCGAGGGCGCCATCAAGGACAGCACCACGGTCATCTATCTCGAGACGCTCGGCAACCCCAACTCCGACATCCCCAACATCGACGCCATCTCCGAGATCGCCAAGAAGCACGGTCTGCCGGTTGTCGTCGACAACACCTTCGGTACCCCGTATCTGTTCCGTCCGCTGGAGCATGGTGCCAACATCGTCGTCCACTCCGCAACCAAGTTCATCGGCGGCCACGGTACCTCGCTGGGCGGTGTGATTGTCGATGGCGGCAACTTTGACTGGAAGGCGAGCGGCAAGTATGCGCAGATCGCCGAGCCCAACCCCTCCTACCATGGCGTCTCGTTTGCCGAGGCTGCCGGCCCTGCCGCCTTCGCGACCTATGTCCGCGCCATCCTGCTGCGTGACGAGGGCGCCTGCATCAGCCCGTTCAACGCCTGGGTCCTGCTCCAGGGCACCGAGACCCTGTCGCTGCGCGTTGACCGTCATGTCGAGAACACCAAGAAGGTCGTTGAGTTCCTGGCTGGTGACAGCCATGTCGCCAAGGTGAACCACCCGAGCCTGTCTGAGCACCCCGATCACGAGCTCTATCAGAAGTACTTCCCCCGTGGCGGCGCCTCGATCTTTACCTTTGAGATTAAGGGTGGCCAGGAGGCAGCTTGGAAGTTCATCGATCATCTGCAGGTGTTCTCGCTGCTCGCCAACGTGGCCGACGTCAAGTCGCTCGTCGTGCACCCGGCTACCACCACGCACTCCCAGCTCTCTGCCGAGGAGCTCGCCGAGCAGAACATCACGCCCTCCACGATCCGTCTTTCCATCGGTACCGAGAACGCCGAGGATATCATTTGGGATCTGAAGCAGGCCTTCGCCGCGCTGGACGAGTAAGGCGACTTGTGCAAGGACCCCTTGCGACTCGATAGGTATAACTGCATAAAATGCCTGCTCAAGGCGCCTGTGCGAACAATGGTTGCACAGGCGTCTTTTTTGCATAGAGAGGGCGCAAAAACAGGGTTTTTGACACGCTTTATGCATTCGAGTTGTGGAAAACTCCTGTTGAGAGGATGTGAGTTTTACGCAATTGACGTGCGCCTTTTGAGTAAAACCGCAGGTCGCGATTTGCTCGGGGTACTATGCAGCGCGATCGAATCACACGCAGCTCAAACGCAGCAAAAACGCACTACGGAGGTTTCCAGCTACATGAGGATCGATTCACGAAAACCGAAAGCCGCCGCCCTTTCCGCCGCTCTGACCGTGGCACTTTTGGCGGGCGCCGGTGCAACTGATGCCCACGCGGCAACACTATCCGACACGGTCGAATCCACGCCGTCCGAGGCGACGCTGGTGCAGCCCGTCGACTATCGCAGCGACGGCTTTGGCTCCATGCAGGAGTGGAACGCCTCGATGGAGGCCAAGCGCGATTCCCTTGAGATGCGTGCTCAGATCATCATGAACATGTACGGTGACTATGCCACCGATGACGAGCGCGCTGTACTACAAGGTTGTATCGATGGTGCGGGCAGTCTTTTGACGATGGAGGAGGTCGACGCGAAGTCGACCGAGCTCGATGAGCTGCGCACTGCACTTGAGGATGCCAAGCGCGAAGCGCTCGAGGTTGCTGCCGCCGAGGCGGAGGCTGCCGAGGCCGCCCAGGCTTCGTACTACAACGCCGGTTACACTCCGTCCTACGCGTCTGCCGCGTCCTACGCGAACGGATCGGGCCTGACGCGCTCTGCGGGTGTCAATAACTACAACGGTCGCCGCGAGACCTATTACAGCAGCAATGTGCTTTATCACTATCGCACGGGCGAATGGACTCAGGATTCTGAGGGCTTCTGGCGCGATTCCGACGGCTATTACGTTGTTGCCGCGGGCGATATGGCCCAGGGCTCGACCTTTACGGGCTCCAAGGGTGATTGCAAGGTCTATGACTCTGGCTGCGCTGCCGGAACCACCGACTACTACACCGGTTGGTAATTTTTCTGCATCACGGATATTTGGCGGACGGACGTCTTTAACGAGCTTTAGGGCAACGTAAGGACGTCCGTTCTATGTATGCGTTTGAGTTAACAGAGCCCTTACCGTGGCGGTACGCTGGGCGTATGGATGCGGGGCACACTGGTTCTTGAGAAATAAGGTCTTTCTCTTGGAGGAAGTGGTCTTGTGAATGCTCGAGATATTGCCGTTGCCGCCGTCGCGTTGATGCTTGGCTGCCTTGGTCCCACGGCCGCGCTCGTCGCGGGCATGCAGGGGACATGCGGGGCTGCTCCTATCGTGGTCGGCGCGCTGATCGCGGCCGCGCTGCTGGGAAGCGCGGGCGTGGTTCTTTGCCACGACGATGAGGACGAGGTGCCGGGGTCGCAACGTTAACTGTTGTGAGATCGGCCGCCGGTCATAGACGAAGATGAAGGCCGCCGCAGGGGAAAGGTTCCCTTGCGGCGGTTTTGCTGTTAAGGCTGTTGAATGCGGCGCGTTGGCGCTACCAGCTTTTCTCGATATCGCGGATGCGCCGATAGAGCCACTCGTTTTGCGGTGCCTGGATATCGTGTTTGGCTGCGAGGCGGCAGATGGTGCCCGCGAACTCATCAACCTCGGTTGTGCGCCTTGCGATGCGGTCTTGAGCCATCGAGGGCATACCGGCGGGGTCGATTCCCTCGATGAGGTGCACCATTTGCGTCAGGTCTGCCTCGGTCAGTTCAACGCCCTCGGCGTTGGCGACCGCGAGCGTTTCGCGCATGGCGGAAACAAAGCAGCGGCGCTGCTCGGAGCCCGGCTCCGTGGCGCTTCCGTAGGTCCCGCCGTAGGCCATGCAGGTCTGGTTGATGCCGTCGTTGAGCATGAGTTTGGCCCACATGCGGTGCGCAATATCGCGCTCGACGGTATGGGCGATGCCGCAGCGCGTATAGAGCTCGTCGATCGCGGTGATGGTTGCGGGGTCCGTGTCGGCCGCCGCGCCAAAGCGGATTTCGCCCGCATTGGTAAAGGTGAGCGCGCCGTTGAGGAACACGGCGTCCATGCCCTGGCAGATACCAAGAACGGTATGCTCCCAGCCAAAGCGTTCGGCAATCTTTTGCTCGCTCGTAATGCCGTTGCACAGCGAGGCGATGAGCGTGTTGGGCCCCACGACACGCTCCATAGTCTTGAGTGCTTGGTCGAGACCGGTGGTCTTGACTGCCAGGATGACCAGATCGGCGGGCGTCGCCTCGCTGGCACGGACGGACGTGAGATCGCAGGGCTTGCCGTTGACGGTGAGCGCATCGCCCGCGTGACGCTCAAAACGTGCGTCATCCATAACGTATTCAACGGCGTCGTTGCCGAGCGCCCTGGCGATCATGCTGCCGTAGAGCAGGCCGACGCCGCCCTTGCCGATAAAGGCGACCTTGTTGATCTGCATGTGAATCATCTCCCCATGTAAAAGGCGCCCGCGTAAGGGGCGCCTGATGGATTGTATGCTGCCAGGGTGATTGGTGGGTGCGCGGGGCGGCTGTTATGAAAAAGAAACTATTGCGCTGTGCGCTTATGCCGCGGGGCAGACCGCAAAGACGCGGGCGGGGTATCCGACGCCATCGCGGACCTTGGGGAAGGTGCAGAAGATGACGGCGCCTGTGGCGGGAAGCTCGTCCAGATGGTCCATGACTTCGATCTGATGGCGGTCGACCGAGAGGATGTATTGCTCGCCGGGGTAGGGGTAGGCGTCCTCGCACGTGGTGATGCCCGGCTCCTTTCATCGGGCTTTTTGCTGATGTTAAAGCGGTGCCGTGACGGCTCGATTTCTGCTGCGTTACGATACGTTCTCGATTGCGATTCCACGATGTTTCGGCTGCGTGACCATTGTGTTTCGCCTTGCCGGGGCGCTGATGGCGAAGGGAGGGGCCGTGCAATACCGTGTTAACCCCAAAAGTGGTAACCGAATATCCGCTCTGGGTCTGGGCTGCATGAGGTTTCCCGGTGCGCCGGGACACCCCGATGCGAAGACGGCCGATGCCATCATCTCCCGTGCGGTGGAGCAGGGGATTAATTATCTGGACACGGCCTATCTCTATCCCGGCAACGAGGCTTGCGTGGGCGCTTCGCTTGAACGCCTGGGCTTGCGCGACCAGGTTTTGCTCGCAACCAAGCTGCCGCATGCTTCGTGCAAATGCGCGGAGGATTTCGATCGGTTTTTCGACGAGCAGCTGCGCCGCCTGCAGACCGACCATATCGACTATTACCTTATGCACAACATCACCTCGCCTGCGCAGTGGGAGCGCGTGGTGGCGCTGGGCATCGAGGACTGGATCGCGCAGCAAAAGGCTGCAGGGCGTATTCGTCAGATAGGCTTTTCGTACCACGGCAGCGCGGCGGACTTCCTTACGATGCTTGATGCGTATGAGTGGGACTTTTGCCAGATCCAGTACAACTACGCTGGAGAGCGATATCAGGCGGGAACGGCGGGGCTCATGGCCGCCGCCGAGCGAGGTCTCGCGGTGTTTGTGATGGAGCCGCTTTTGGGCGGACGCTTGGCAGGCAAATTGCCTCCGCGGGCGCGCGCTGTTCTCGATGGTGCATGCGATCGGCATTTGCATACGCCTGCCGCTTGGGGGCTCTCGTGGGTGTGGAATCATCCCCAGGTGACCATGTTGCTTTCTGGTATGACCGATACCGCGCAGGTGGACGAGAATTCGTCACTGGCAGACCTCGCGTTGCCGAATTCGATGACTGCCAACCAGCTCGACACGATTGCGCGCGTGTTGATGGAGTTTGAGAAATCGAACCGTGTGCCCTGCACGGGATGCGGCTACTGCATGCCATGTCCCAAGGGTATTAACATTCCCGGCTGCTTTGCCGCTTACAACGCGAGCTACGCGCACAGCTGGTTTACGGGGCTGTCTCAATACTTTACGGCGAGCGCGGTGCGCACAAGCGAAGCCAAGCTGGTGAGCAATTGCGTCAAGTGCGGCAAATGCACGCGCCACTGCCCGCAGCATATCGATATCCCCGAGCGTCTCGATGACGTGCGCCGACGCTTCCAGCCGGGCCCCGTGACGGCGGTGCTTAAGGCCTTCGGCAAAACGCGCTCCTGATGCCCCTTTTATAACTTGCGGTGGAATAGTTCCTGTTTGCGGCAGAATAGGGACCAAACAGGAACTATTCCACCGCAACTGAAGGGGGCTGTCGTGGGTCATCGAGATTCATGTGATGATTTGCGTGAGGTTCGTTGGGGCGTTTTGGGCGCCGGGCACATTTCGCATCGATTTGCATCGTCGCTCAAGGAGGTGGACGGGGCACGGCTTGTGGCTGCGGCCGGCCGCACTCCTGCACATGTCGAGGAATTTTGCCGAGCGTTTTCGATCGATGCTGCGCATGGCCATGCCTCGGTCGACGATAACGGCGATGCGGCTTATGACGCGCTGATTGCCGACCCCGATGTCGATGCAATCTACTTGGCTCTTCCGCATGGCATGCATACGCGTTGGGCCTGTCGCGCGCTGCGCGCCGGAAAGGCCGTGCTGTGCGAAAAGCCGGCCGTTTTGAGTGAGGAAGAGGCTCTCTCGATTGCCTCCATCTCTCGCGAGCGCGGCGTGCTGTTTATGGAGGCGATGAAGAATCGGTTTTGCCCGATGCACACTCGCGTGAAGGACTTGCTTGCGTCGGGTGAGCTTGGCCGTATTGTCTCGATTGAAAGCGTGCAAAAGCTCGATTACGGCGAGTTTCCTTCGGGCTATCTGCTTGATCCGTTGCAGGGCGGCTGTCTATATGACATGGGCTGCTATGCGGTCGGTTGGTTTGAGGATTTGCTCTCGGGCGCGTGCGAGGTTTCGTCCCGTGAAGTTCGCTGGCGTGACGTATCAGGCGGCCGCGTCGATTGGGCCGACGAGATCCATATGAGCGTCGGCGGTATACCCATTCATATGGCGTGCGACGGCAAAGCAACATATGAAAGCCGCTTAACGATTGCCTGTGAGCGGGGCTCGTTGGAAATCGAGCGTCTCCATCGCCCCGAGCTCGCCCATGTGAAGTATTCCGACGGTCGAACGCTCGAAATAAATGCTCCGTTTGAGATCGATGATTTCTACGGCGAGGCGTCGCATGCGACGCAGCTCATTCAGACGGGGAAACTCGAAAGCCCCATCATGTCCCTAGCCGCCACACAGCGCTGCGCACGCATCATCGATGCGATTCGTTCGAAACTTTAGGGCGTGGGGGGGGCATGGCACCAGCGCTCGGAATGCCTGGAGGCCTTTGTCCCTGATGCCCCTTTTATAACTTGCGGTGGAATACGGTCTGTTTGCGCCAAAATAGGGCACCAATAGACCGTATTTCACCGCAACTGATGAGGGGGAGTTGGAGATGCTGACGATCGGGTGTCATCTTTCGACGACGAAGGGCTATCGGGCAATGGGGGAGACGGCGCTGTCCATTGGCGCCAATACCTTTGCGTTCTTTACGCGCAACCCGCGCGGTGGCAAGGCAAAAGAACTTGACATGGATGACGTGGCGGCTCTGCGCGAGCTTATGGAGCAAAACGACTTTGGCCCGCTCGTGGCTCATGCCCCGTATACCTATAACCCCTGCTCCGCTAAGGAGCGGGCGCGCGAGTTTGCCCTGGAGGCCATGGCCGAGGATCTGCAGCGCATGGAAGCGCTGCCCGGCAACTACTACAACTTCCATCCCGGTGCGCATGTGGGGCAGGGCTCCGACGCCGGCATTCAGATGATCGTCGACACCCTGTGCCAGGTGATGTTTGAGGGCCAGCAGACGACGGTGTTGCTCGAGACCATGGCCGGCAAGGGCACCGAGGTGGGCCGCAGCTTTGAGGAGCTGGCGCTCATCATCGAGGGCGTTGCCGACAAGCGCCCCGAGCTGTCCGATAAGCTGGGCGTTTGTTTGGACACCTGCCATGTGAGCGATGCCGGCTACGACATCATCCATGATCTGGACGGCGTACTCGACGAGTTCGACCGCGTGGTGGGTATCGATCGCTTGCATGCCGTACACATCAACGATTCGAAGAACCCTTGTGGCGCCCATAAAGATCGTCACGAGTGCATCGGCAAGGGATACCTTGGCAGCGAGGAATTTGGTGGCGGTATGCAGGTTATGCAGAATATTGTATCGAATGGCCACTTGCGTTCGCTGCCGTTTATTTTGGAGACTCCGAACGAACTTGCAGGTTATGCAGCTGAAATTAGATTATTAAGGTCATTGCAGCAGTAATGACTGTCACAAAGTGGAGTGTTCCATTCACGTTATGGGTTTGTTTCAATCAGTTTTCTAATTGCAGTTTCGCATTTACGGGTGCATAATATCCAACAGTTTTTGCAGACCTCTGAATCAAACGGGGTCACCGGAAGGAGACTGATTATGAAGCTGAAGAAGCTTGGCGCATTTGCCGCCACGGGCGCCATGGCGATCGCCCTTGCACTGACGGGCTGCGGCTCGTCCAACGCCACCTCTGGTTCTGATGCCGGTTCCAGCAGCTCTGACGACGCTAAGGTCGAGAAGGTCGACGGCTCCAAGGAGTACGCGCTCGTCAAGGACGGTACGCTGACCGTCGGCACCTCTGCCGAGTACGCTCCGTTTGAGTACAAGGATGACAACGGCGATTATCAGGGCTTTGACCTTGAGCTCATCAAGGCTATCGGCGACAAGCTGGGCCTGGATGTCGAGTACGTCAACAATGACTTCGACACACTCGTACCCGGTGTCGCTTCGGGCGCTAAGTACGACGTCTCCATCGCGGCTATCACCGACACGCCCGAGCGTGAGAAGGAAGTCACTTTCTCCGATTCCTACTACATGGACGATCAGGCTATCGTGACCAAGGTCGATAACACCGACATCACGGCCGACAACTACAGCGAGAAGCTCAACAACGCCGACGCTACCATCATCGTCCAGTCTGGCTCGACCGCCGAGTCCTTTGCCCAGGAGAACTTTCCCAAGGCCAAGATCGTCCCCTACAAGGACGCTACCGAGTGCTTCAGCGCCCTGCAGTCCGATAAGGGCGACGCCGTAGTCACCAACCGCTCCGTTGCCAGCCAGCTGACCGCCGAGCAGTTCAACACCTGCCAGACCATCAAGCAGATCAGCACCGGCGAGGAGTACGCCATCGCCATCAACCAGGGCAACACCAAGCTCAAGGACGACATCAACCAGGCCATCAAGGACCTGACCGACGACGGTACCGTCGACGCCCTCATGGCTAAGTACAACATCAAGTAAAATAGCTACTTGATTGCGTGTAGGCCCTTTCCGTTTTGCGGAGAGGGCCTTTGCGCTTCTCTTGACGGAGAGTGCTTCCGTCTCGTTTTGCCGGCAACTTCTACGATAGGAGCCACCTTGTCTCGACTGAACAAAGGGGCCGTGGAGCAGCGTTTTCCACTGCCCGCCTTGCTCCAAAAGCTAGTCTGCGTCATGGCCGTGGCGCTCGCGCTGGTGTGTGTGGGGGCATATGCGCCCACGACCGCCCAGGCGCTTGAGACCGCAAAGATTACCGCCCGACCCAACACCGGTTCGGGCAGCGCTGTGGTCGGCGGTACCGAGACGCGCATTACCTGGGAGGTCCAGGCCGATGCCGATGAGGAGCTGAGCGGTCTTTCGCTGACGTTTGTCGACGGCACGACGTTTGATACCGATGACACGCGATTGACGATGCTCTCGGGCGAGGACCTCATGGATCGTACGCCCATGAAGCCCACGTGCAAGGCTGACGGCCAGACGCTCAAGATTGATTTTGGCGAGACGGCGCCTGCCGGCGGCTTTTTCCGTGTCGAGGTTTACGGCGTGACCTTCCCCGTCGAGGGCGGCGATGAGGCCTTTAGCGGCACCTACACTTTGGCCGATGGCTCGACCAAGAAGATCTCCAAGATTCCGTCGGTGGAGATCAAGGGTGTGACGGCCTTCGATAACTTCTTGGCCGATCTTAAGGAGCAGCCGTGGGTCGAGGCTTGGAACTCCAATATGTTCCTGCGCCTGTTCTTGAACCCGGTCATTTTGGTCCAAAGCCTGCCGATCGTCTTCAAGGGCTTCCTCATGTCGCTTTCGATCGTGCTTGTGGCGTTTCCGCTGGCAATTCCCTTCGGTTTCGCCCTATCGCTCATGCGCATTTCCAAGTCGCGCATCCTTCGTTGCCTTGCCGGCATCTATGTGAATATCATCCGTGGTACGCCGGCGTTCCTGCAGATCTATATCGCGTTCTTCGGTCTGCCACTTGCCGGCGTCAAGGTTGATGACTACGTGCTCGGCGTCATCGTCATGGCCATGAACTCGTCTGCGTACCTATGCGAGATCTTCCGTGCCGGTATTCAATCGATCCCCAAGGGCCAAAACGAGGCTGCTCGTTCGCTGGGCATGAACGCGTTCCAGACGCTGCTCTATGTCATGATTCCGCAGACGTTCCGTAATGTCCTGCCTACGCTGACCAGTGAATTTATCCTGCTTTACAAGGATACGTCTCTGCTTGCGGCCGTGGGCGTGGTCGAGATCGTCATGAATGCCCGCACCATCGTGGCCACGACGGGCTCCATTACACCGTACGTGGTTGCCGCCCTGTTCTATCTGGTCATCACCCTGCCGCTCGCTCGCTTGGTGAGCGGTCTTGAGGCGAGGCTTTTGGGCACGGCCGAGACCAAGAAGAAGCGTCCCGCCAAGAGCGCCGGACAGGTTGTCGCGACGCCCGCCGATCACATCGCCGGTCTGTAAGGAGGTCCTATCATGAGCGAAACCAATAACTCGAACGAGGTCGTCGTCAGCATCAAGAACCTCCAGAAGGCCTTTGGCGACAACGTGGTCCTGCGCGATATCGATCTGGATGTGCACAAGGGTGAGGTCGTTGTGGTCTTGGGCCCCTCGGGCTCGGGCAAGTCGACGATGCTTCGCTGCATCAATCGTCTGGAGCATCCCACGAGCGGCTCGATTATCGTCGAGGGTGTGGACGTGTGCGCCAAGGGCGTCGACCTTAACAAGGTGCGCACGCATCTGGGTATGGTGTTCCAGCAGTTCAATTTGTTCCCGCACCTCTCAGTCAAAAAGAACGTCATGCTCGCGCAGCAAAAGGTGCTCAAGCGCAGCAAGGAAGAGGCCGAGAAGATCGCCGTCGAGGAGCTGACCAAGGTCGGTCTTGCCGAGCGCATCGATTTTATGCCGAGTCAGCTTTCGGGCGGCCAGCAGCAGCGCGTTGCCATCGCCCGCGCCCTGTCGATGAACCCGCACGTCATGCTCTTTGACGAGGCTACCTCGGCGCTCGACCCTGAGCTCGTGCGCGACGTCTTGGGCGTCATGCGCGACCTGGCGCACGACGGTATGACCATGATCGTCGTGACGCACGAGATGGGCTTTGCCCGCGATGTCGCCGACCGCGTCGTCTTTATGGACGGCGGCGTCATTGTGGAAGAGGGTACGCCGAGCGAGGTCTTCGACCACCCCAAGAGCGAGCGCACCAAGGCGTTCTTGGGCAATATCTCGTAGCCGGTTGATGTAACTGCCGTTACAAAAGAGCGGGGCTGGACTTGAATCCAGCCCCGCTCTTTTGTAGGGATGGGGATGCGCTTTGATGCAGGCTCTCTTGGAGGCCCTGGGTTCGTTACGCGAGTTCGGCTCCGAGGGCCTTGCAAGCGGTCTCGCCCTCGTCGTCGGGCGCGTCGTAGCAGATGGTGGAGTCCACGACGTTGACGCCGGCCTCGTCGGCGTCGGCCTTCCAGTTGTCCATCCACTCGCCCTCGGCCCACGAATAGGAGCCAAAGAGGACGACCTTCTTGTCGCCGAGAGTCTCCTTGACCTCGTCCCACATCGGCTGGAACTCATCGTACTCGAGCTCCTCGGAGCCCATGGCGGGGCAGCCGAAGGCGAAGGCATCATATTCGGCGGCCTTGTCGGCAGAGAAGTCGGCGCAGGAGATGACCTCTGCCTCGGCGCCGGCATCGGTTGCACCTTCGGCAACGAAGTTTGCCATGGCCTCGGTGTTGCCCGTGCCGCTCCAGTAGACGACGGCGATCTTGCTCATGTTGAGTCCTTTCAGTTGTGCGGCAGGTTGCCGCGGCTTCTATGTTCTATCGGGTTGCCTGGGCAAGTTGCGCCAAGCTGCAGCCCTGCTGATAGACAAAGGTGAGGTATTGAGTGCAAGCGCGGTAGGCGTCAAACATCGCAAGCGCTTGCTCGACATTCGTGTAGACCTTCCAAGCTCCAAAGACCTTGTAGTTCTCGCCGCGCTGGACGATAAACTCGTGCACGTCGTCGTAGGGATATCCGAGGAAGTAGCCTATTTCGTGCGGAAACTCGCAGGTGCAGTCGTTGCTGCAGCTAGCTTGCTGGGGTAGTGCGCATCGAGTCTGGCTACAGGCGCATTCCGCGACGTTATTGCTCGCGAGCGTGATGCGTGATGCCAAATGCACAAGGCATGTCGAAAGGTCTCTCGTGTCGTAGCCTTCCGAGGTGAGCGCCGTTTGGGCGCGAGGGTCTGCGAAATAGGTGGTGAGGCTTTTGGCTCGGTACATATACACGAGCGCTCCGCAGGGCCGCCAGACCAAAACACTCAGGTGGATACCGAACGGGTCAAGCTCGCGATTGCACTGGGCGATAACGTTGAGCAGGCGTGCTCGGCGTTCTGCGATGGTTTCGGTTGCGGTCGAGTCGTCCCCGTGGGCGTAGGTACCTGGATAGGTAAAGAGCGATGCCGGCTTGATACCCGCGAGCGTGGGAGAGCAGTTGCGCACGACTGCTGCCTGAAACGTTGGGATGTCTATGGTTCGAGTCACGGCGCTCCTTACGGATCTAAACTGTTAGCATAGGAAAACTTATACACGAAAGTAAGCCATGGTCAACAAAAAAGTTTGAGGTGGGAAACTAATTGACCGAACGGACATGAATTTGGGTTAAGATGGGGACACCCCATGGGGGTATCTAGATAGTGCTACTTGAAAGGGGAACGCATGAGTGACTTGCTCAACCCTGCGAATCTCATCGTGCTGGCCGTCATTGCCGTCGGCATGTTTTTTGGACTGCGTCGCATTGCCGCTTCGACACACGGGAAGAGTTGCTGCAGCGATGGCGCGAGCGGTAAGAAGGCCAAAAAGGTTGTTGTGGTGGATACCGATGCATCGCACTATCCCTATAGCGATGAGCTGCTCATCGGCGGCATGAGCTGTGATGGCTGCGCTCAGAACGTAGCCAATGCCCTCAATGCGCTGAATGGTGTGTGGGCAACGGTGACGTACACGGACCACACGGCACGTGTGCGCTCTAAGCAGCCGGTTGATCGCGGTGTCCTCGAGACGGCCGTGAAAGACGCGGGCTACTACGTCATGACGCTGTAAGTGTCGCTCTGGATGTGCTTCCTTGGCTAGGCTCGTCCGCGCAGTTCGATGTCTTGGATGTCGTCGAAGTCGATGGCGATGTCTCGGAGCTTGAGGAGCCTGAAGGCAGGGAGTACCTCGTCAAGGATGCCGGTGCTGGAGCGATAGCCGTACGTATCGTAATAGGTGACGCGGACCAGGTCGCCACGTTTGAGACCCTCGAGCTTTTTAGAAAGCACGAGGGCTTTTTCTTCCGTGAGCTCACGTTTTGGCTCGACGGTGATTTCCTGCTTGCGCACGAGTTCGTAGTATCCCGTGAGGGCGGCAAAGGGCATAAACTGTGCGGCGCGGTTGGCGCGCACGGCACCGTTGGCTGTGAGGTTGGGGTCGGCGGCGCGGCGTCTGCCCTCGGGGTCCGCCAGGCGCTCGAAGGCGGTCGGCGGCCGCATGGGCTGCTGCTTGGGTTTAGGCACGATGTCCTCCTACCTGATCGTTGCGTTCGCGTGCGGTGGCGCCAGCGGTAAAGCTTAATCCCTTGACCAGAGCGTTTTTGCCGTACTTGCCTTTCACGGCCAGGACGGCGCGCGCCAGGTCGCGCTCGCGCTCATCGGCCTCGACGTCGCTAAATAGATCGATGGTGGCAAATTCCTCGGGCATGAGGTTGCCAAAGCCCAGGTTGATGCGCTTGACCGGTCGTTTAGGGTCGACGGTTTGCGCCCAGAGATCATCGAAATAGCCCATGATCTTCTTAAACGAATTGGTGCGCTCGGGTAGCTTTCGCGAGGCGTTGGAGTGCGCAAAGAGTGCGGCATAGCCACCGCGCGGTTTGCCGCCATGCTCTCCCACAAAGATGCCATCGATTGCCTGCGCTTCGCGCACCAGGCGACGCCTTTCGTCATCGCGCTGGACGGGCTTGGGAGCACGGGGCGCGAGCCCGGGGCCGGCGGTTGCGGTGGGTTCGATGCTCGACGTGCTCGAGCGCAGGTGCCCGCATCCGTCCACATATTGCGCTGTGCCGCTGGCGTCGAGGCGGCGTATGTCGGCACGCTCGCTCGCATAACCCACAAAGAGCGAGATGCTGTCGCAGACCACGTGCTTATCGACTAAGTCCAACACGGCGTTGTCGACCATCTCGCGTAAGACGGTGTAGGCTTGCTCGTAGGCATAGCCCTTCGAGAGCACCTGTCCTGTGGTGGTTGAGGTTGCCTGCGGGCGATAGGCTTGGATATCGGCGATGGTCGTTGGCTCGCGCCCGAAGGCGTGGTCGATGAGATATTCGGCATTGACGCCGAGTTCGTCGTAAAGCAGGTTTTCGTCGAGCGCCGCGACGCCCATCAGATCGTAGACGCCGTATTTTTCGAGTCGTGCCGCCACGCCGGGGCCGATGCCCCAGATGTCGGTGATGGGGCGATGGGGCCAGATCTCCTTGCGAAAGGTCTCGTCGTCGAGTTTGCCGATGCGGCTGGGTACGTGCTTGGCGGTAATGTCGAGCGCTACCTTGGCCTGGAATAGGTTGGGGCCGATGCCGACCGTCGCCGTGATGCCGGTGCGCGCGAGGACCTCGTCGCGCAGCGTGCAGGCGAACCCTTCCGCATCTGTGTGATAGAGGTCCAGATAGGGCGTCACGTCGATAAAGCACTCATCGATGGAGTAGACGTGCACGTCCTGGGGGCTGACGTATTCCAGATAGATACCGTAGATTTTCGCCGACACCTCCATGTAATGCTGCATGCGTGGTACGGCCGTGATGTAGTCGATGCCATCGGGAATTTCGAACAGACGGCAGCGATTGTGTATCCCGAGGTCCTTCATGGCCTGCGTGATGGCAAGGCAGATGGTCGTGCGTCCGCGCGATTCGTCGGCAACGACCAGGTTGGTGGTGAGCGGATCGAGCCCACGGTCGACGCACTCGACGCTGGCATAAAACGTCTTGAGGTCGATGCAGATATAGGTGTGCTGCGCGTGCGCCATCCGAGCCTCCCATCAAACACATGTTCTTATCGAATACCTGTTCGATAATACCCGCTCATCCGGACATCGTCAAAACCTGTCAAAAAGGGACTGGTTTGTTTTGGTAGGTATGGTCGTGCGGTTGGATCGGGTTTTAACGCAGCTCTAAAGAGTGTGAAACAGCTCGGAAAACCTCGCTTCGTAGCATGGTCCTAACGATTGATACCGCCTATACGCACGGAAGGGTTGTGGAAAAGATGGTCAATTATGGGTTTGGTATGCCGACGCGCCTTGTTGCGGATGGAGACGTGGCTCGCTGGTGCGGGCGATTGGTCGCTCACTACGGTGGCACCAAGGCACTGGTCGTGCTGGGCGGTGACAAGCATACGTGCGATGAGCTTGTCTCGGCGGCACTTGGCTCGCTTGATCGAGCTCTGCTCGAGCGCGTGCTCTTTCGTTGCGGATCGGTCGGCGGTGACGGGGGAGACGAGCTGGTCGACGAGGCCGTAGCCCTGGCAACCGATGAGGGCGTGGACTTTGTCCTGGCGATCGGCGATGCCGATACTGCCGGCTTTGCGCGCGAACTCGCGCGTCGCATGGCGGCGCTCGATGCCGGCGAAGACGGTTTTGTTCCTTATGGATGTATTGTCTCGGAGGGCAAGGTGCCTGCCGTCGTGGGAGCCGGCGAGGTTCCCGTTTTTGCCATTATCGCTCCCGAACTGCTGGAGGGCATCGGGTCTCCTCTGCGTGAGTTGCTCGGTAGCGTGTGCGCCGCGGCCTAATACCTGCCAGGAAGGGGCAGGTTTATTTTGGTTGGTAAAGCGTTTGACCTGCCAAAATAAACCTGTCCCTTTTTGGTCGGTCGCCGTTTGGGGGCGGATTGGCAACGCTCGCTGATTACGGTCTTGACCTGCGCTAGAATAAGGTTATCTGATTATCCGGGCGCATGGAGATATGCGCCCGTATGTTGAGGAGGACTTTATGGCAACTGTTGCCGCACCTATCGACGCTACGTCGACCGCCGCTTGGAAGGCGCTCGAGGCCCATCAGGAGAAGCTCGAGGCCGAGGGTATCGACCTTAAGGCATGGTTCGCTGCCGATGCAGAGCGCGTGAACAAGCTGAGCTTTGACGCCGGCGACCTGCACTTCGACCTGTCCAAGAACCTGGTGACCGATGAGACCGTCAAGCTGCTGTGCGATCTTGCCCGCGAGGTGAAGCTCGAGGAGCGCCGCGACGCCATGTTCTCCGGCGAGCACATCAACACCACCGAGGACCGCGCTGTTCTGCACACCGCACTGCGCCGTCCGGCAAGCGAGAAGGGCCAGCTCATCGTTGACGGCCAGGATGTCGTCGCCGACGTGCACGAGGTCCTCGATCGCATGTATGCCTTCGCCGAGCGCGTGCGCTCCGGTGAGTGGAAGGGCGTAACCGGTAAGAAGATCGAGCACCTGGTGTCCATCGGCATCGGTGGCTCCGATCTGGGCCCGGTCATGGCCTACGAGGCTCTGCGTCCCTACGCCGACGCCGGTATCGACTGCCGCTACATCTCCAACATCGACCCCAACGATCAGGCCGAGAAGCTCCGCGGCCTCGATCCCGAGACCACGCTCGTGATTATCGTCTCCAAGACCTTCACCACGCTCGAGACCCTCACCAACGCTCGCGAGGTCAAGACCTGGATGCTCGAGCAGCTCAAGGCTCAGGGTGCCATCGACGGCTCCGATGAGCAGAACGCCGAGGCCGTGGCAAAGCACTTCGTCGCCGTTTCCACCGCACTCGAGAAGGTCGAGGCCTTCGGTATCGACCCCGCCAACGCCTTCGGCTTCTGGAACTGGGTCGGCGGCCGCTACTCCGTCGACTCCGCCGTGGGCCTGTCGCTGATCGTCGTGCTCGGCCCCGAGCGCTTCCAGCAGTTCCTCGAGGGCTTCCACGCCATCGACGAGTACTTCTGCAACACGCCGCTCGAGAGCAACGCCGTCGCACTGATGGGCCTGCTCAACGTCTGGTACGTCAACTTCTTCGGCTCCAAGAGCCACGCCGTGCTTCCGTACTGCCAGTATCTGCACCGCTTCCCGGCCTACCTGCAGCAGCTCACCATGGAGTCCAACGGCAAGCACGTCCGCTGGGACGGCAGCGCCGTGACCTCCGATACCGGTGAGATCTTCTGGGGCGAGCCCGGCACCAACGGCCAGCATGCCTTCTATCAGCTGCTGCACCAGGGCACCGTGGTGGTTCCGGCCGACTTCATCGCTTTCGCCAATACTGCCAACCCCGCAACCGATAGCGGTCAGGATGTGCATGAGCTGTTCCTGGGCAACTTCCTGGCCCAGACCAAGGCTCTCGCCTTTGGTAAGACGGCCGACGAGGTTCGTGCCGAGGGCACGCCCGAGCAGATCGTCCCGGCCCGCTGCTTTGAGGGCAACCGCCCGACGACCTCGATCTTCGGCGACACGCTGTCCCCGTTCGCACTCGGCGAGCTCATCGCCCTGTACGAGCACATCACGTTTGTCGAGGGCACGGTCTGGGGCATTGACTCCTACGACCAGTGGGGCGTCGAGCTGGGCAAGCAGCTTGCCAAGCAGATTACCCCGGCCTTCCACGACGACGCCGCCAAGGCCGAACAGGACGCTTCGACCCAGGCGCTCATCGAGTTCTACCGCGCGCATCGCAAGTAGTCGCTGCTGTTAACGCATCGCGTCTTATAGTCAGGGGCCCGTATCCTATCGGATGCGGGCCCCTTTGCTTTGCCGTGGTCCCGGGGCGCACGGCCTTTGTGGAACATCGCCGGGGCGCCGCGCGCTGCGAGAACCCTGCGCCTAGATCTCGGTCTCCGCATGGCCTCGCTGCGCCTCGGGCAGCTCCCCGTAGAGCGGATGGTCTTCGAGCCTAAAGCGCTCGACCTGTTCGGGAATGCGACCGCGTACAAAGAGCCACGAGCGATCGATCGGCGTCGCCATGAGCGTGCTGGGCAGCGCGTCGGCGCGGTCGGAAAACACCCGGGCACTCTCGGGATCCTGGAACGCCAGCACCAGATGCGTGTCGCAGTTGCCCATGATGGAGCGTGCGCGTGCCTCGCCATAGAGCGCATCGAGCTGGTTGGTCGACTGCAACAGCAGCGTTGCCCAGATGTTGCGGCTTCGGATAATCGAGAGCACGTTGTCGATCTGGGGGATCTGCAGATTTGCGAAGTCATCGAGCATAAAGCGCACGGGCACGGGCAGGCTGCCGTCGGGCTGCCTATCGGCCTCACGAATGAGGCCCATAAACGCCTGCGAAATAAAGAGGCCGGTCAGCGGATCGAGATTGCGGTCAATATCGCTCACGGTTACAAACAGGGCGCAGGGGGTGTGTCCCATGGAAGCGAAGTCCACCTGATGGCACTCACGATAGAGCTGTGCTGCACCGTCGAATCCCAGACACATGACCTTTTCGGCAAGGATACCGACGATGCTCGCGTGCATGCGCTCGGCATTTTGCGTAATGGCGTAGCGCCGCCATAGCGAGAGGGCATAGCTTTGGGGGTCGGTCGTGATCAGGTCGTCAAACAATCGACCCGTGGCACCGTCCTGCAGGTGCTCGATCAGCTTGATGACCGAGCTGATCGTCTGCTCGTCGGCGGGTAGCTGTTCGGTGACGTAGGCGATAAGACACGACAGCAGGTTTGCCGCCGCATGATCCCAAAAAGGCTGGTTGTTGTCCTCGATGGGGCAGATGGCCTTTGCCACCGAGAGGATGTCCTGCTGGTTGGGCCTGCCGTCCGCCTTGCGGCGAATGTGCCTCAGGGGGTTGTAGCCGCAGCGCTCGATGCCGAGCGCAAGGGCCGGGACGGTGTTGAGGTCGGCGAAGTTGAGACATTGCATGCGGTAACCGTGGGCTGCCAGCACGGGTCCCACTTCGCGACAGAGCGTGCCTTTGGTGTCGAGCACGATGTAGCTTGCGTTCATTTGCAGCAGGTTGGGCTTGAGGACGTTTCGGGTCTTGCCGGCTCCCGAGGGGCCGATCACAAGTGCATTGTTGTTGAGTCCCGTTTGGCGGGTGTCGCAGGAAAGCGTTCGATCCTTGGCGAGGATGGTGGACGATGCGGACTCAGATGCGGCGAGGCGGCTGGCGAGGTTAGACATGGGCGACCTCCTTGGTGGTCGAGAGGATTTCGTGGGCAAAGCCGAGCTCGACGGCGCGCTCGGCCGAAAGGTAGGTGTCTTTTGCAGTGAGGGACTGGATGCGCTTGGGCGTGAGGCCGCTGCGGTCCGAGAGGATTTGCGTGAGGGTCTTGCGGGTCTGCATGAGACGCCGGCTGGTTTCCTGCAGCGCAAGTGCCGAGCCGCCTGCCCCCTGGGGGATCAGCGGGTCGTGAATCATGAGCTCTGCATGGGGCGCCATACGGCGATCGTCGCCGCCCATAAAGATCACGGCGCCCATGGACGCGGCGAATTCCAGGCAGACGGTGCGGATGGGGCACGATGCGAGGCGCATGGCGTCATAGATCGCAAGACCCGATCGCACGCTTCCGCCGGCGCTGGCGACAAATATGGTGATGGGGCGGCTGGGGTCGGCGGCATCGAGCAGGCGGATCTGCTGGCATAGGTCGTGGGCCATCGGGGTTTCGATGTTTCCCATGACGGAGAGCTCGCGACGGGCGAGCATCTCATCGTAAATGCTGGTGAGCGTGATACCTCGGGCGGATTCACGCATGGTGAGGGGGCTGATGATGGGGGAATGATTGGTGTCCATGAGGACTCCTTTCTGTTGGTTGTGTTGTGGAATAGGATTGTTGCCCGCGGAGGGGCTGGCGGGCTACAGGGTTCGTCCGAGCCTGAGATCGAGCTCGGTTGTGGGGCAGGCTGCCTGTTCGTGCGGCTCGCAAGCGCCAAGGGCTCCAAAGCGATGGAGCGTTGCGACGGGCGTGGTGTAGGCGAGCCGCAGCTGATGCTCGACAGGGGCACATCCGTCATTTTTGTAATGAGCTGCGTAGTACTGCGCGATGCTGGCGTTCATCTCGCTGCCATTGCGATGGCGCTCAAACTGACGTCTGCAGGTCTCGATGATCTTTGCTACCGACTTGGGTGCCGTCGCGGGAACAAGGGCGAGATAGCCCTCAAATAGCTCGTTGATGCTCAGGAGGCACAGCAGGTCGATCAGCGTCCTTATGGCTGCTCCCTCGGCAGGAAAGTGCGCGGTCATGCGGTTATATCGGTTGCGGTCGACGATGGCCGCATGGGGTCTTGGAGTTTTCTGCCCCGTGGTCCCGGGCTTTTGCCGCGCCTGTGTATTGAGCTCGACGTTGCAGCGCTTGAGGCCGTCCAACGGAAGGAACAGTGCGGTGCGCAGGGTGTTCCGCTTGCTTTCGAGTTCATGACGCTCGTCGGGTTCCCATTCGAGCTTGAGTTTCGTGTCGAGCGCCGTAAGCATATGGGCTAGGCAGCCTACGGTAAGAACGTGCGAATCGTTGTCGCGTTTTGGGGCATAGGGGTCTGTCAGCTTGCGAATGTCGGGGTCGCCCATGATCTTTGTGCAGCGCTTCAGCAGTTGAGGATGGTCGGCCAAGATCGTCGCGAGCGGTAGCGACGCGTAGTTCTTGATGGTCGCGGCGGCAAAGGCGGCGTCATATTCGTTTGCATATGCTCGCTCAATTCGGGCATCCAGAATGCTTTTCTTATCGCCGTCTTCAGCGTGGTGGTTTGTCATAGCTTCTCCAATCGGTTGATGTTCGTGCTGTTTGTTGATGTGTTGGTTGTCGTGAGTGATGTGCTTGCCGTGGGTGATGTGCTGACGTTGGGGTGCTATGCGGTTTTCAATGAGCCCGTGAGGCAGTTGCTGCAGGGGCGGGATGGAACGGCCCATGCAAGGCGGAAGGCATCGTGCTCAAAATCGAGACAGCAATGCCCTGGGTGCCTCACATGTGGCAGTTACCTCATTAAGTTATCATTGCGTTTGGGGTTGTACTTTGCCGATCTTCCTTCTCTTACACGCTAAAACTCAAACTTCATATGCTCGATCTACTTAAAACCGCAACGGCGGTCTTTTATCAACTTATATGTCGGAACGCGTCTTTGCAAGTACTTTTTTGCCTTTGTTTCAAATGGGGTGGTTTTGCAACCGTCATACGCGCGCTGTGCGAACGTGCCCCGGCTCGGATAAGATAGTGCGCGATAAAAACGATGCAAGGAGGCACATATGGCAATCAAAGCCATCGCAATGGATATCGACGGTACGCTCACCAACGACCAAAAGGTCATTAGCCCGCGTACGCGCGAGAAGCTGCTCGCGGCGCAGGAGTCGGGCATTAAGCTCATCTTGGCTTCGGGCCGTCCCGCATGGGGGCTACATGCTCTGGCACAGGAGCTCGACCTCCAAAACCATGACGGTCTGCTAGTCGCTTTCAATGGCGCGCATGTGGTCGACGCTCAGACCGATGAGGTCCTTTTTGATCAGGCCATGCCGGCTGACGAACTGCACCGTCTGATTGATCATCTGCAAAACTATGATGTGATCCCCATGATCTCGCTCGGTCGCGACTTGCATGTCGAGGATTCGTACCGCTGCATGATTACGCTGCCGGATGGCTCGCAGAAGAATATCGTCAAGTATGAGCGCGATGCGTGCGATCTTAAGATTCGCGAGGTGGAGAGCCTGCATGAGGTCGCTGATGCTTATCCCGTGGACAAGCTACTCACTGCGGGCGACCCGGCATACCTGCAGGCGCATTACGAGGAGATGTATGCGCCCTTTACCCAGACGCTTTCGGGCATGTTTACGGCCGACTGGTACTTTGAGTACACGGCGCCCGGTATCGACAAGGCCCGTGCGCTCGAGGGCGCCCTGCCCAAGCTCGGCATCGATGCCAGCGAGGTCGTATCGTTTGGCGACGGCCAGAACGACAAGTCCATGATTGAGTGGGCCGGCACCGGTGTTGCCATGGACAACGCCGTCGATGAGGTTAAGGCTGTAGCCCAGATGGTGACCGCCAATAACAACGAAGACGGCATTGCGGTGGCGCTGGATAAGCTACTGGGCTAGAATCGCCGATAATGCATGGTTCGGGCGTCCGCTTGCGGGCGCTCTTTTGTTAGGGAGGGTGCCGTGTCCGCATTTCCGTTTGACGCCGTGATCTTTGACATGGACGGCGTGATTGTCGATACCGAGTATTACTACCTGGGCGAGACCGCCGCGTTTGCCAAGGAGCTTGGGCTTAACCTGACTCAAGAGGAGTTGAACGGGCAGGTTGGTACCTCGCATCAGTTCTTCCTGCGTATGCTGGTCGATTGGTTTGAGCGCGCCGGTAAGGGGCATTTAACTGGCGAGGAAGCGTTGACCCGTTGGGACGAGTGGGCTCATAAGCGTCCGCGCGACTATCAGGCTTTGATTAACCCAGGCGCCGTGGATACGATTCGAGAGCTGCCGCGCCGCGGCGTTCGCGTGGCGCTTGCCAGCTCGTCTCCCATGGATAGCATCGAGGAAGTGCTCAACGCATGCGAGCTGTCGGATGCCTTTGAGTATGTGGTGAGTGGCGAGCAGTTTAAGGAGAGCAAGCCCGAGCCCGACATCTACCTGCATGCGCTGGACCTGCTGGGGCTGCCCGCGAATCGCTGCTGCTGCGTTGAGGATTCGGTGCCTGGCATCACCGCTGGCAAGCGAGCCGGCCTGACAGTCATTGCCAAGCGCGAGGAACGCTTTGGCTTTAGCCAGGATGCCGCGGACAAGATTATCGACCAGCTGCCGGAGCTGCTCACGCTTTCTTAGGAGCGCGGTAGTTGCGCGTTTTTCGGGTCTGATGAGTAAATAGCCAACATTTTGGTGCGGCACCTAGCATACTTTAAGCTAATGCGGGCTTAAGGGCTTGTTGAATACCCTTAAGCCCGTTTTAGAATTAATTGTGCTGGGAGAGGGTATATGCCACCGACTGAAGGGCCAACTGACGGTAAAGCAGCGATACCGCTGTACCAACAGGTTATTGATATCATCAAAAACGAAATCAACTCCGGCGCCTACAAGGCGGGCGCGCGGATACCCAACGAATTCGAATTGGCTGAGAGCTATAAAGTTGGCCGCGTTACCGTGCGACGCGCTATTGAGGAGCTCGTCCAACAGGGCTATCTAACGAAGCGGCAGGGGAAAGGCACGTTTGTCAATGCCCCCAAGCTTAAGCGCAAGATTCGCCAGAAGGATGACGTCCAGAGTTTTTCGGACGCATGCCGCGTTAACGGAATGGAGCCGGGGGCGTGCGTCATTTCGAGAAAGATACTGCCGGCGGATTCCACCGAAGCGCAGTTCTTTGGTGTTCCCGTTGGAACTGACTTGATTTGCGTTGAGCGCGTGCGTACTGCCGATGGCGTCCCTGTCATGCTCGAGAACAACATATACGTTTACGAGGACAACGCCTATCTATCAACGGCACCTCTATCTAACCAATCCATTTTTGAGTTCGTGCGCAACCGGACGGGCCGCACGCCCGCGTTTACCGACCCGTGCACGCTCGAGATCGCGTGCGCGTCGCCCGAGGTCGCTCGACTGTTGGCAGTTCCCGTTGGCGAACCCTTGTTTTATATGGAAGCCTTCTTTTTCGATGAGCAGCGGCGGCCGTTTATCATCGGTCGTCAGCGAATCGTTGGGTCTCGCTACGTTTTTGACATCTAGGACATTGCGAATGGAAACGCCCGGTGGATCATCTCACCGGGCGTTTCCATACCGTTCACGGCGCAAACGCAACCGTTCAACCGCGTTGTGGCAATCAGTTTGAAATTATCTTGATGAAGGAAAAAGCTGCTGGTAATCTATGGGACGTCATAGAACGTTTGCATTGTGCAAACGTTGAAGCGAGATGCGATGCAGTCTCGAGTTCTTTGGAGGTATCTATGTCAGATACGAAGGCGAAGAAGACAAACAGACGTTTTAAGTTCAAATTACCGCATGTCTATACGATTATGTTCTTGCTGATCGTTGTCTTTGCGGTCTTGACTTGGATCGTTCCCTCTGGTCAGTATCAGCGCAAGACGATTTCGACAGCGGCGGGCGAGCGTGAAGTCGCCGTTGCTGGAACCTATGAACAGGTCGATAAGAACTACACCGATTCCGAGACCGGCGAGACCATCAATCTGGGCCAGGATATCTTCGCGGTCCTGCAAGCGCCCACTAAGGGCATCCAGGAGGCTGCCGACGTCGTTGCGTTCGTCTTATTGATTGGCGGATCGTTCGCGATCATCACCAAGACCAACGCTTTGAATGCCGGCATGAGCCGTGTGATTAAAAAGCTCAAGAACAAGGACATCCTCATCATTCCCATCACGATGACATTGCTGTCCATTTGCGGCACTACGTTTGGCATGTCTGAGGAAGCCCTGCCGTTCTATGCCATCTTCATTCCCATCATGATGGGTATCGGCTATGACTCGATGACGGCATTCATCATCTGCTTCCTTGGTCCTAACCTGGGATATTGTGCTTCGACCATCGACCCGTTTAATGTTTTGATCGCCCAAGGCATCATTGGCATCGAAGGTAATCCGCAACTGTGGCTGCGCGCCGTTTCTTGGGTCATCTTCACTGCCGTCGGTATCGCATGGGCCATGCGCTACGCCATGCGCGTCAAGAAAAACCCCGAGTCGTCCATTGTGTACGAGGACGATAAGCTCAAACGTGTTGAGTTTTCCGTGACCGATGCCTCCATCGAGGAAGAGTTCACTATCCGTCAGAAGCTCGTGCTTATCGATTTTGCTTGCGGTATGGGCATTATCGTCTGGGGTCTTGTTACCCAGGGCTGGTACATGAATCAGATTTCCGCCGTGTTCCTTGGCATGGGCTTGCTTGCCGGTATCCTGGGCGGCCTTGACCAGCAGACGATCGCAGAGGAGTTCGTTAAGGGTCTCGCCGACTTTGCGTACGCTGCCGTCGTTATCGGTATCGCTCGCGGTATTCTGGTCATCGCCGAGGGCGGCATGATCATCGACACCATCCTCCAGGCGCTCGCTACTGCGCTCGCCGGTGCACCCGCCGCCGTCTACACCACGTTTATGTATGTCGTCCTTGGCCTGCTCTCTTTGCTGGTTCCCTCGAGTTCTGGCCTGGCGGCGCTCACCATGCCCGTTATGGGCCCCCTGACCGAGCTCATGGGCCTCAATCCCGAGGCGGCCGTCACCGCGCTCCAGTTTGCCAACCAGACCATCAACACCATCAGCCCCGTGGCGGGCATGACGGTCGCCGGTCTTGCCGTGGCTAGGATTTCGTTTGGCCAATGGTGGAAGACCATTTGGAAGTTCTTCATTTTCATGGTCGTCTTTGGCCTGATCGTAACGGCAATCTCTGGCATGCTTCCGGTGTAGGTGGTTGTGATGTCTGATCGTTTGACGGTCCTGACGTCTAAGAGCGTCTTTACCGGTACGGGGGACCTGCCGTTTGAAGGTTTCGTAGCGGTCCGTGGCAATCGAATTGAGGCTGTTGGCACCAAGCGTGAGGTAGCTTCGTATTTGACCCAGGCGGACGAGGTAGTTGACCTGGGCGACCGCACCGTCATGCCCGGCCTGATCGATGTGCATACCTTCTATACAGGTTGGGCACTGCGGACGTTGGGGTCTGATCTGTCCGGCGTCGCTGATGCCAAAGAGGCCGTGTCGCTCTTGCATGCATGGAAAGAAGGTCATCCGGATTGCGCGGCGGCTTTTGGCCACAACCTGCCCGAAACGTTGGCATCGGATGCCGAGAACGCAAATACGGCAGCTGTGCTTGACGATTGTTTTGGCGACATCCCCGTCGTCTGCTTTACACCGGGAGCGGAGACCTGCGTTCTCAACGCTGC
This sequence comes from uncultured Collinsella sp., assembly GCA_902466855.1. GTDB lineage: Bacteria > Actinomycetota > Coriobacteriia > Coriobacteriales > Coriobacteriaceae > Collinsella. Next base: position 38,800 of record CABQSP010000009.1, read on the forward strand.
CGCCAGTGCGCGATACGGTTTTACGCCCCAGGCGTGCTATGCCGAGAAGATCTGGCGCATGATGAGCGATTTCCTCGCGCTGCCCGAGGTGCGTGCCGGGTATTCGGACTACATGAGCATGCTTAACGAGCGCGGCGTTACCGCCATCAAGGAGATGGCGTTTGATGACTACTACGGCTTTGCCGACGAAATGGCTCGCCGTGAGGAATCTGGTGAGCTGACGGTTCGTGTCTCTATGATGTCGCAACCGGTGGGTGCCGGTGCAAATCTGGCATATGCCCGCGAGGCGCGAGAGCGCTTCCGGGGACCGTTCGTTCGTTTTTCTGGCTTCAACCGTATGACCGATCGCGGCGTATGGGTGGGGCTTGCCGAGATGATAGACCCCTATGAGGACTCGGCCGATGCGGGCGCTGCCGGCAAGACGGTCGTCGAGGAGCCAGAGTGGGATCTGATTGAGAGCGAGCTGCGTGCAATTGATGCTGACGGCTTCCGATATTCCTTGCATTGCCAGGGCGATGGCGCCGTTCGTCGCACCGTGGCGCTCTATGCCTCGCTGCCTCGAGACGAGCATGGACGGATGCTTCGCCGCCATGCGATTACCGATCTCGAGAACTCTGACCCGACCGATCTTGTCGAGTTTGGCAAGTTAGGTGGAATTTGCGAGGTCTATCCGCAGATTCTGACGCTGGACCGGCGCGAGGATTGCCTGTCGATGATGCGTCGACAAATTGGCGAGACGCGACTTTTGCACAGCTGGAATCGCCGCGGCATGGAAGATTCCGGATGCACAGTGTGCTGTGGAACGGATTTGCCACTGCTGATTCCGAGCCTGGGCGAGTCAATCTACAGCGCGTGCGGCGGATTCTTCGCCGACGGACTGCCCGTGAATGAGGTCAACACGCTGACGCTTGTCGAGCTCTTGCGCGCTTGGACTGCCGGGGGCGCGTACGATCTGATTCGCGAAGACGAGCTGGGTACGCTTGAGGTTGGCAAGCTTGCCGATATCTGCGTGCTCGATCGGGATGTGTTCGACCTCGATTATCGCGACGCACGCGATCTTGCGGTTGATATGACGATGTCGGACGGACAAATCGTGTTCGATCGAAATAAGGAGGCATAAGATGTCTGAATCCAAACCGACGCTGCGTCGCGAGCAGATTGCGGGCATGAATATCCACTACATCATGTGGTCGCTCGATTACTTCCTTGATGTGCAGCAGCGCTTGGGCTTTGAGTCCATTGAGCTGTGGTGTGCAGAGCCGCATGTGACGCTCGACCATACGGGCTACTTTGAGGCTGAGGTCCTGGCGAAAAAGGCTGCAGACCGTGGGCTTAGGTATCGTGCTCTGTGCCCCGAGAATGTTGTCTATCCTTGGCAGTACTGCGCACGCAAGCCGCTGCATGAACAGCGCAGCCTGGCGTACTTTAAACACGGCATTGAACTTGCCGAGGTACTTGGGTGCGACCGTATGTCCATCAACTCGGGCTGGGGCGACTGGGACGAGGACCGCGAGGAAGCCTGGAAGCGCAGCCGCGAGCACTTGTCCATTCTGGCGGAGTATGCCGGCGAGCACGGTCTGGTGCTTACGATGGAAAGCCTGCGTCCCGAGGAGAGCAACCTTGTGACGACGGTTTCCGATGCGAAGCGCATGATTGACGAGGTCGCGAGCCCGTACTTACAGCCCATGGTTGATACAACCGCGATGGGCGTTGCAGGCGAGACGCTCGAGGACTGGTTTGCCGCCTTTGGTGATGGGGCAATTCACGAGATGCACTTTATCGACGGTGACCCGTATGGCCATCTGGTGTGGGGCGATGGCAAGCACGATATGGACGCCTTCGTCGCCACACTCAACGCCCATGGTTTCGACGGCATGCTGGGCCAGGAAATCACGGACGGTCGTTACTACGATGATCCGGCGGCGGCAGATGCCAAGAACATGGCCGCATTCGAGAAATATCTGATTGACTAAAACAACCATCGGCCACGCAACCAACGTCATTGATTGCGGGCCAAACAAGAAAGGAACTGGATATGAACGCACACGATCTGATCAAAGAGGCAATTGCCGAGAAGGGCAAGTTCGACAGCGTCTACTGGATTGCTTGCGGTGGCTCCATGATCGATTTGATCCCGGCTCATGAGCTTCTGCAGCGCGAGGCAACCACCTTCACTTCGTATATCTATACCGCGCGTGAATTTGACATTATGCGTCCGCGTCGTCTGGGCGAGAAGTCCCTGGTCATCGCTTGTAGCCACAGTGGCAACACCCCGGAGGTCGTCGAGGGCTGCGAGATTGCCCTTGCCGCCGGCGCTACGGTGATCGCCCAGACCGACAACGCTGGATCCAAGATCGACTCCGGCAAGTGGACCACGTGGGTCTACCCGTGGGGCGAGGGTGTGCCGCAGGCCGAGGTCCCCGCCGGCATTTCGCTGTCGCTTGCGGCAGAGCTGCTCGATCAGCAGGAGGGCTACGCCGATCTCGCCGATATGTATGCCGGTATTGCCGAGATGGATAAGATTCTTCCCCCGGCACGCGAGAAGGTAAATGCCGAGCTGGGCGATCGCTTTGCCAAGCTTTGCCAGGAGCACGAGTTCTTCTATATTCTGGGCAGCGGTCCCAACTTTAGCCAGACCTACGGTTTCGCTATCTGCTCTCTTATGGAGATGCAGTGGCAGCACTGCAGCTACATCCACTCTGCCGAGTACTTCCATGGCCCCTTCGAGGCTACTCAGGATGGCGTTTTTTACTTCCTGCAGATGGGCTCCAGCGAGTGCCGTGCTATGGACGAGCGCGCCCTGGCGTTCCTTAAGACGCATACCGATACGCTGATGGTGCTCGATGCTAAGGAGTACGGTATGGAGGCCGTGCCGGCGAGCGTCCGTGCTTATCTGGACCCGGTGCTGTTCTACGCCATGAACTGCGAGCTGCGTGCCGCACGCGGCAAGGTGTTTGATCACGATCCCGATTTCCGTCGCTATATGGGTGTTGTCGAGTACTAGAAGGGACAAAGGCCATGGCATTTAACGTTAACGCGCTCGGATTTGGCGACAACGTCGTCGATCGCTACGAGCATATCCACACCATGTATCCCGGCGGCAATGCGGTGAACTTCGCCGTTTATGCCAAGAAATGCGGTGCCGCACGCTCTGCATACATGGGCATTTTTGGCAATGATGCCGCTGCCGAGCATGTCATTGCAAGCCTCGAGGATGAGGGTGTCGAGCTTGACAAGTGCGAGCAGATGATTGGCGAGAACGGAGCGGCTCGCGTGACCGTCGTTGACGGTGACCGTGTCTTCCTTGGCTCCAACGAGGGCGGTATCCGTGGCGATGCGCGCTATGTCCTCGATCGCTTTGATCTTGTCTACATGAAGCAGTTCGATGTGGTTCATTCGGGCAACTATTGCTTTACCGAGCGCGAGCTGCCCAAGTTGAAGGCTGCGGGCGTCACGGTCTCTTTTGACTTTTCGGACGACTCCACCGACGAGTACTACGAGCAGATTGCGCCCTACGTCGATTTCGCTTTCTTTAGTGCGGCGGATGCTGCGAGTGAGGACGAGATTCGCGAGCGTCTGGAATGGGTGAAGGGCCTGGGTCCGCGTTTTGTGTCGGCTACGGCGGGCGCCGAGGGCTGCATTGCTTACGACGGCGAGCGTTATTACCGCCAGCTGGCTAAACCGGTAACGGACATGAAGGACACCATGGGGGCGGGCGACTCGTTCCTCACCTCGTTTTTGATGTGCTATCTCGATTCCGCCAAGCGTGGTGAGGATGGCGCCGAGGCCATCGAGCGCGCGCTCGACTTTGCTGCCGGGTTTGCCTCGACCGTGTGCGGCATGGAAGGTTCTTGGGGCCACGGAGCACCAATCGTCGAATAGCCGAGCGGTCCCGGGGAGGTGCAGGCGCCTCCTCGGGACCCG
>CABQSP010000010.1:0-41993 GCA_902466855.1 uncultured Collinsella sp.
CCGGGTCCAAGACGCCTGCCTGGCAGATGCCTCCGCGTGCAAGGCCCGCGCAGGCCTCGCAGGTGCAACCGGGGACATGCGAGGCGCCCGGCTTCCAAGGCGCGGCGTCCAGGCGACGATTCGACCCGTCCCATGGCACGCCGGCAACGGGAAGCATATGCGTGGTGGTGCAGAGGAGCACGCGGCCGCCAGCGCGCATGAGCTCAAGACCCAGCGTTTTGAGCAACGTCGACTTGCCGCCGCTGCCGATAATCGCGGTAATGCCCGGCTCGATCCTGAGCGCCGAGGCAAGATTGCCGCTAACCGTTTCCATCTGTTCACCGCCGTATAATACTGTGATAATAAATAATCATCAGAGTAGCGGTCGAACCGCTTTTGCTCTGCTCAAACCGTAGCACAGGGAGGTGTCCCGGGAATGCTCGTTTATGTTCGCGGCGCCGGCGATATCGCCACGGGCGTCGCCGCTCGCTTGGTACGCGCCGGCGTGTCGGTCGTCATGGCCGATATCGCGGTTCCCACGTGCATCCGCCGCACAATCAGTTTTTGCGAGGCCATTCGCCTGGGCGAGGTCGAGGTTGAGGGCATTCGCGCTCGCCTGGCGCAGACGTCGGCCGAGGCGCTTGAGATTACCGGGGCTGGAGACGTCGCCGTCGTGGTGGACCCCCAGGCGCAGATGCTCGACGAACTGAAGCCCGCGGCTGTGGTCGACGCGATTTTAGCCAAGCGCAACCTGGGCACCACGCGCGACATGGCGCCTGCCGTCATCGCCGTGGGGCCGGGCTTTACCGCGCCGGTTGATTGCGATGCCGTGGTCGAGACTATGCGCGGGCATTTTTTGGGCCGTGTCATTACCCAAGGTTCGCCCCAGCCCAACACGGGCGTGCCGGGCATTATCGCTGGCTATGGCAGGGAGCGCGTTATCCACAGCCCCGCCGCCGGCGTGTTTAGGTCCGACCGCGCGATCGGCGACATCGTGAATGCTGGCGATGTGATCGGGTATGCGGGTGATACTCCCATGGTCACGCAGATTGACGGCTGTCTGCGCGGGCTTTTGGCGAACGGCGTGCAGGTGACTGAGGGCTTTAAATGCGCCGATGTCGATCCGCGCGGCGATGCCAGCTATATCAACTACATTTCGGACAAGGCGACGTCGGTCGGCGGCGGCGTGCTCGAGGCACTCGCTATGCTCACCGATATCTTTAGAGGATAGAAGGCGGCAATGGAAAAGCTCGATGTTGTGAATGCGGCGCTTGCCGACCTGCGTGCTGGCGAGACGTGCGAGCTCGTGGTCGTGGCCGGCACGGCGGGGTCGTCGCCGCGCGGCGTGGGCGCCTGGATGGCCGTCTTTGCCGACGGCAGCCAGGCGGGCACTATCGGCGGCGGCAAGATTGAGCTCTTTGCGCTGGATGAGGCGCGCGAACTCCTGAGCGCGGGACAGTCGCGTCTGGTCCGCTACACCATGGGCGGCGAGAACTCCGATACCGGCATGATCTGCGGCGGAGCCATCTGCCTGTGCTATCTGCATCTGGATGCGACCCAGGCACCGTTGTTCCGGGAAATTGCCGACGTCTTGGTCTATCGGCGCATCGGCGACTTCGTCATCGACTTTGAGCCGTTTATCGCGAGCGCGCTCGAGGGCGATGTGGCCGAGTACCATGGCGAGGCATCGCGCCATACCATTGCGGGCTGCCCCGGGCTTTCACTGGTGGAGGAGGGGAGTAACGTTACCTACACCAACGCTGCCTCTGAGATTCCCGCGGCGCACATCGAGACGCTCTGCCCCGAGGGCCTGACCTACATCTTTGGCTGCGGACACGTGGGCGCCGCGACGGCGCGCGTGCTCACGGCGGCGGGCTTTGCCGTCGTGGCCTGCGATGACCGCCCCGGCACGTTGACGCCCGAATGGGTGCCCGGTGTCTACGATCGTCGCCTGGTCGATTACAAGAACCTGAGCGAGCAGTGCCCCATCGGCCCGCGCGACCTGGTGGTCGTGGCCACAGCAGGCCACAAGTCCGATATCGACGTGGTGATTCAGGCCATGCACGCCAAGCCTGCCTACCTGGGCTGTCTGGGTTCGCGCCGCAAGACGGCCTTTGTGCGTGCCCGCCTGGAGCAGGAAGGCTTTACGCAGGACCAGATCGACGAGCTGCACCTGCCGATCGGCGTTGCCATCGAGGCCGAGGACCCCGAGGAGATTGCCATCTCCATCGCCGCCGAGATGATCCACCTGCGCCGCACCAAACTCGTCCCCCGCAAGCGCTAATCGCATCCCCACCAATAAGTTGCGGTGAAATACGGACTGTTTAAGCCTGTTAGGCCGCCAAACAGTCCCTATTTCACCGCAACTGCTTTTTGGGATCCATTTGTGCGGGGGAGTTGTGGAGTTGTGCAGGCAGACGAGGTTTTTCTGGAAATACGCTCCCGATGCGCGTATAGTACCGATTGTTTTGTCGGCTCCTGCTGCGTCGAGTCCAAACCGCAAAATGCCATGAGCGGCGCGGATGCAGCCAGGAGGCACGAGGACAACCCATCGTGGCCACGCCCCGTGCTTAAAACCCCAAGAAGGAGTGAACAATGGCAGAAGAGAAGTATGTGCCGCGTCTGAAGACCAAGTACAACAACGAGGTCAAGCAGCAGCTTCAGGACAAGTTCCAGTACGAGAACGTCATGATGATCCCCAAGTTTGAGAAGATCGTCGTGAACATGGGTGTCGGCGAGGCCGCTACCGATTCCAAGGCCATCGACGGTGCCGTGCGCGACCTGCGCGCCATCACCGGCCAGCAGCCGATGATCACCCGTGCCCGCAAGTCCATCGCTACCTTCCGCCTGCGCGCTGGTATGCCGATCGGCTGCAAGGTTACCCTGCGTGGCGACCGTATGTGGGAGTTCTTCGATCGTCTGACCTCCGTCGCGATCCCCCGTATCCGCGACTTCCGCGGCATTTCCGCCAAGAGCTTCGACGGCCGTGGTAACTTCTCCATGGGCGTCACCGAGCAGCTCATCTTCCCCGAGATCGACTTCGACTCCGTCGATCACCAGCGCGGTATGGACATCACTTTCGTGACCACCGCCAATACCGATGAGGAGGCCAAGGCCCTTCTGGACGCCTTCGGTTTCCCGTTCAAGAAATAGGTTCACCTGCCCTATAAGCGCCGTTCCCACAAGGGGGCGGCGCTTGGGGCGAACAATACTCTATGTGAGGAGGATATAAGTGGCTAAGACATCGATGATCGTCAAGTGCAATCGCAAGCAGAAGTTCTCTACTCGTGAGTACACGCGCTGCCAGCGCTGCGGCCGTCCGCACTCTGTGTACCGCAAGTTCGGCCTGTGCCGTGTCTGCTTCCGCGAGCTTGCACTCAAGGGCGAGCTTCCCGGCGTTAAGAAGGCCAGCTGGTAAGTCACTACCAGCGTTTCAAGCATCAGTTTGGAACAGGGAAAACGCGCTAAAAAGGCTTTGCCGTTAAGGGCGGCGAAGAACCAAGAGCACGTGTTCATCAAGAACGAAGGAGAATCTGTATGAACCTTACAGACCCGATCGCAGATATGCTTACGCGCATCCGTAACGCTAACTCTGTGAACAAGGCCACGGTCTCCATGCCGAGCAGCAAGAAGCTCGTCGAGATCGCTCGTGTTCTGCACGAGGAGGGCTACATCGAGGGCTACGATGTCGAGGACACCGTTCCCCAGAAGACTCTGCACATCACGCTTAAGTATGGTCCCAAGAAGGCTAAGGTCATCAACGGCATCCGCCGCATTTCCAAGCCGGGCCTGCGTAAGTACACCGGCGTTGCCGACATGCCCCGCGTCCGCGGTGGCCTTGGTACCGCCATTATTTCCACCAGCCATGGCGTCATGACCGACCGCGATGCTCGCAAGCACAACGTCGGCGGCGAGATCATCGCTTACGTCTGGTAATTCGCTCGGTAGGTAGAAGGAAAGGAGATCACCGTGTCTCGTATCGGTAATAAGCCTGTCCAGATTCCCGCCGGAGTCGAAGTGGCAGTCAACGGCAACAACGTTGTCGTCAAGGGCCCCAAGGGCCAGCTCGAGCTCGATGTCTTTGAGAAGCTCGCTATCAACGTCGAGGACAACGTCCTCACCGTTTCCCGTCCCGACGACGAGCGTGAGACCCGTGCCCGCCACGGCCTCACCCGCGCCCTCATCCACAACATGGTTGTTGGCGTTTCCGAGGGCTTCGAGAAGAAGCTCGAGCTCGCCGGCGTCGGTTACCGCGTGCAGCAGAAGGGCAAGAACCTCGAGTTCTCCCTGGGCTTCTCGCACCCCGTGATCGTCGAGGCTCCCGAGGGCATCACCTTCGAGGTTCCCGACAACACCCACGTGAACGTCAAGGGTATCAACAAGCAGCAGGTCGGTCAGATCGCCGCTGAGATCCGCGGCCATCGTCCTCCCGAGCCTTACAAGGGCAAGGGTATCCACTACGTTGGCGAGCACATCCGCCGCAAGCTGGGTAAGGCCGCCAAGTAGTCGTAACCGACTCACTCGCATAAGACCAGCACCCCGTCAGGTGCTGGCAAGATCAACCTTTTTAGGAGTTTACGTATGAACAAGCATAAGGCGAAGCTGGAAGGCCTCAAGCGTCGTCAGCGTCGTGTTCGCGGCAAGGTCTCGGGTACCTCCGAGCGTCCGCGTCTTCGCGTGACCCGTACTAACGCCAACATCTATGCCCAGATCATCGACGACAGCAAGGGCTCCAGCCTGACGCTCGTCTCTGCCTCGACCCTCGAGGCCGAGTTCAAGGGCACCCACACCTCGAACAAGGAGGCTGCGGAGAAGGTCGGTCAGCTCGTTGGCAAGCGCGCCATCGAGGCCGGCATCACCAAGGTCGCCTTCGATCGCGGTGGCCGTATCTACCATGGCCGCGTCAAGGCCCTCGCCGACGGTGCTCGTGCCGCCGGTCTCGAGTTCTAGGAGGTATGTAGCACATGGCTCGTAATCAGAAGCAGCAGCGCGAGGCCTCCGAGTTCGAGGAGCGCGTCGTTTACATCAACCGCGTGTCGAAGACCGTCAAGGGCGGTCGTCGCATGAGCCTCGTCGCTCTCGTCGTCGTTGGCGACGGCAAGGGCAACGTCGGCGTTGGCATGGGCAAGTCCGCTGAGGTGCCCATGGCCATCTCCAAGGCGTCTCTCGATGCCAAGAAGAATATGTTCCACGTGCCGGTGACCGATCAGGGCACCATTCCGCACGAGGTTCTCGGTCACTTTGGTGCCGGCCGCATCATCATCAAGCCCGCTGTCGAGGGTACCGGCGTTATCGCCGGCGGCGCTGTGCGTCCCCTCTTCGAGCTTGCTGGCATCAAGAACGTCCTGTCCAAGTCCCTCGGTACCGACAACGGCCTCAACATCATCAAGGCTGCCGTCGAGGGCCTCAAGGAGCTCTCCAGCCCTGAGGACGTCGCGGCTCGCCGTGGCCTGACGGTCTCCGAGATGTTCGTCGGTAAGGAGAACTAAGCATGGCTGACACCATCAAGATCAAGCAGGTCCGCAGCACCAACGGTTGCAAGCAGGACCAGGTCCGTACTGTCCGTGCCCTCGGTCTCCACAGGATCCGCGAGGTTCGCGAGATTGCTGACAACGAGTCCGTCCGCGGCATGATCTTCAAGGTCAAGCACCTTGTCGAGATTGTAGAGGAGTAGCAAATGCAGCTTCACGATCTTACTCCCGCGCCCGGTTCCACCAAGAACCGCAAGCGCGTCGGCCGTGGCAATTCTTCGGGTCACGGCACCACTTCTGGCCGTGGTCAGAAGGGCCAGGGTTCCCGCTCTGGCGGCACCAAGGGTGCCGGCTTCGAGGGTGGCCAGACTCCGCTGGCTATGCGCCTGCCCAAGCTTCCGGGCTTCCGTAACCCCCGTCGTATCGAGTACACCGCTGTTAACGTTGAGCGTCTCGAGCGTAAGTTCGAGGACGGCGCTGTGATCGACGGTGCCGCTCTTAAGGCCGCTCGCATCACCAAGAGCGAGTTCGAGCCCGTCAAGGTGCTCGGCAATGGTGAGCTCACCAAGAAGTTCACGGTCAAGGTCGACAAGGTCAGCGCTTCTGCGCAGGCCAAGATCGAGGCCGCCGGCGGAAAGGTCGAGCTGCCGTGCTAAATGGTCTTAAGAATGCTTTCCGCATCAAAGAATTGCGCGAAAAGATTCTTTTTACCATAGCTATGCTCGTCGTGTACCGCATTGGTGCGCACGTTCCTGTGCCCGGCATTCCCTTCCAGGGGATGCTGGGCCTTTTCTCGACCGATAACAATTCGGTCGCCGCAGGTGCTATGGCCCTCCTGAATCTTTTCTCTGGCGGCGCGTTGAGCTATGTGTCGGTGTTTTCGCTGGGCATCATGCCTTACATCACCAGCTCGATCATCCTCCAGATGCTCCAGGCCGTCGTGCCTTCCCTGCATGAGCTTGCCCGCGAGGGCGAGGTCGGTCAGACCAAGATTACGCAGTATTCGCGTTACCTCACCCTGGCTCTGGCAATCCTCAACTCCGTGGGTTACCTCTTCCTCTTTAAGAGCTTCGGCATCAGCTTCAATGGCGCCGGCGCTCCCGAGATCATCTTCGACCTCATGATCGTCGGTACGCTCACCGCGGGCGCCATGCTGATCATGTGGATTGGTGAGCTCATCACCCAGCGCGGTATCGGCAATGGCATGTCGCTGATCATCTTCGCGAACATCATGGCCGGTCTGCCGCAGGCTATCTTCTCCAGCACCGAGGGCAATGCCGGTGGCATCATCACCATGGTGATCATCTGCGCCATCATCCTGCTGGTTATCCCGCTGATTGTTTTCCTTGAGCGCGGCCAGCGCCGCATCCCGGTCTCCTACGCTAAGCGCGTCGTGGGCCGTCGCATGATGGGTGGCCAGACCACCTACCTGCCCATCAAGGTCAACACCGCGGGTGTCGTGCCGATCATCTTCGCTTCGGCGCTGCTGTACTTCCCGGCTCAGATTGCCGTGTTCTTCCCCGGCATCGGCTGGATTCAGGCAGTTGCCTCCGCGCTTTCGACCGGTTGGCTCAACTGGGTGCTTAACGTTGTCCTCATCGTGTTCTTCGCGTACTTCTACACCTCCATGGTGTTCAACCCCGATGACACGGCCGATAACCTTAAGAAGCAGGGCGGCTTTATTCCGGGCGTGCGTCCGGGTAGGGCTACCGCGGCCTACATCAAGAACGCGCTCAACAAGATCACGCTTCCCAGCGCTGTCTTTTTGGCGCTCATCGCCATCGTGCCTTCGATCATCTTCTCCTTCACGGGTAACCATCTGATCCAGGCATTTGGCGGCACGTCCATCCTCATCATGGTCGGCGTCGTGCTCGACACGGTCGATAAGCTCGAAGGCCAGATCAAGATGTATGATTACGATGGATTCTTTAAATAGGCTAGAGGAGGATTGCTCATGAACCTCGTATTGCTCGGAGCTCCGGGTGCCGGTAAGGGCACCGTCGCACAGGAGCTCGTCGCCGAGTTTGGCGTCGCCCACATTTCCACGGGCGACCTGCTGCGTGCTGCCGTCAAGGGTGGCACCGAGCTTGGTATTCAGGCTAAGAAGTACATGGACGCTGGCGAGCTCGTTCCCGACCAGCTCGTGATCGACCTTGTCAAGGAGCGCCTTGCCGCCGATGACGCCCAGCAGGGCTTCATCCTCGACGGCTTCCCGCGCAACACCGCCCAGGCTGTGACGCTCGATTCCGAGCTCTCCGCCATGGGTCGCGAGATCGACTGCGCCCTTCTGGTCGATGTGGCCCCCGAGGTCATTATCGATCGTCTGTCTTCGCGTCGCACCTGCCGCGCATGCGGTTACACCGGCACCGCTGCCGATGCTACCTGCCCCAAGTGTGGCGGCGAGATGTATCAGCGCGACGACGACAAGCCCGAGACCATCAAGAACCGTCTCGACGTCTACGAGAAGTCCACGAGCCCGCTCGTCGACTACTATCGTGGCCAGGGTCTGCTCAAGTCGGTCAACGGTGACCAGGCTCGCGAGACCGTGTACGGGGATGTCAAAGAGGCTCTCGGTCTATGATCAAGATTAAGTCTGCAACGCAAATCGAGCAGATGAAGAAGGCAGGAGCGCTATCTAAGATGGCGCTCCGCCACGTTGGAGCCATGGTGCGCCCCGGCGTTTCCACCTTTGAGCTCGATCAGCTCGCGGAGCAGATTATCCGCATGCATGGCGGCACCCCGGCCTTTAAGGGTTACGGCGGGTTCCCGGGGACCATTTGCGCATCGATCAACGATGCCGTGGTCCACGGTATTCCCAACCCCGACATGATCCTGCGCGATGGCGATATCATCTCCATCGATACGGGAGCCGTTGTCGACGGTTGGGTCGGCGATAATGCTTGGACGTTTTTCGTCGGCACCCCCACGCCCGAAGCCAAGGCTTTGTGCGAGGTCACGCGCGATTGCCTTAAGGCTGCCATCGAGCAGGCTGTTCCCGGTAACCATATCGGGGACGTCGGTTATGCCGTTCAGTCCCTCGCCGAGTCTCACGGTTACGGTGTGCTTCGTGATTATGTAGGCCATGGCATTGGCCGCGTGATGCACGAGGACCCCAACGTTCCTAACTATGGAAAGAAGGGGAGGGGCGTTCGCCTCCAGGCCGGCATGGTCATTGCCATCGAGCCGATGGTTACGATGGGTTCCAACCATGTGAGCACGGGCTCCGACGGTTGGATTGTTACGACCAACGATCACCTGCCCGCCGCGCACTACGAGAACACCGTCGCCATTACCAATGACGGTCCGGTGATTCTCACCACGGATGCCCAAGGTGCTTGGTGCTCCCTCCAAGGCGGAGAAATGTAACAAGTTCCATTTAGTTGTGGAGCCATTACGAAGTTATTACGATGCGTGCATACGTGTTGTAGAATACTCAATCGCTGTCGTTTTCTAGAGAAAGATGATTGCTTGTGAAGAAGGAAGACGCAATTGAGCTCGAGGGTACGGTAAAGGAACCGTTGCCCAACGCCATGTTTAAGGTCGAGCTCGAGAACGGTCATTCGGTTCTGTGCAACATTTCTGGCAAGATCCGAATGAATTACATCCGTATTCTCCCCGGTGACAGGGTTGTCGTGGAGCTTTCCCCGTACGACCTGACCCGCGGCCGCATCACCTATCGCTACAAATAGCGGCACGCATACACGCACTCCATTTCCGACTGCAGGCTTAGCTCAACCTACGGTCGGATTGTGTGTGAAGACCAGCCATAGTTTTAAACGCCTGCGGCTGGGCGAGTAGATAGTAGGGAAGTAGTTTGAGCGCTACCGAAAGGAAGAACGATGAAGGTACGTCCTTCGGTCAAGAAGATGTGCGATAAGTGCAAAATCATTAGGCGCCATGGCAAGGTCCTCGTCATTTGCGAGAATCCCCGTCATAAGCAGCGTCAGGGTTAAGAGAGGAGACTACGTTGGCCCGTATTAATGGTGTCGACCTCCCGCGTGAGAAGCGCGTTGAGATCGGTCTGACCTACATTTACGGCATCGGCCGCACCACTGCGACGAAGATTTGCGTCGAGTGCAACGTTAACGTGGATACGCGCGTTAAGGACCTCACCGAGGATGAGGTTAACGCCATCCGCGATTATATCGATAAGAACCAGATCATGGTTGAGGGCGACCTCCGCCGTGAGCGCAACCAGAACGTCAAGCGCCTTATGGACATCGGCTGCAACCGCGGCCTTCGTCACCGCAAGGGCCTCCCGGTCCGCGGCCAGCGCACCCACACTAACGCTCGTACCCGCAAGGGCCCGAAGCGTCAGATCGGTGCTAAGAAGAAGAAATAAGGAGCGCTAGATAGATGGCTACTGCTAAGAAGAACGTTCGCGCTGCCCGTCTGAAGCGCGCGGACCGTAAGAACATTTCCGTGGGCCAGGCTCACATTCGTTCTACGTTCAACAACACTATCGTTTCGATCACCGATCCCCAGGGCAACGTCATTTCCTGGAAGTCGGCTGGCCAGGTGGGCTTCAAGGGCTCCCGTAAGTCCACGCCGTTCGCTGCCCAGATGGCTGCCGAGGCTGCTGCCAAGCAGGCCATGGAGCACGGTATGAAGAAGGTTTCCGTCTTCGTCAAGGGCCCCGGCTCCGGTCGTGAGACCGCCATCCGCTCCCTCCAGGCTGCTGGCCTCGAGGTCTCGAGCATCCAGGACAAGACCCCCATTCCGCACAACGGCTGCCGCCCCAAGAAGCGTCGCCGCGTGTAACTGAAAGGATCGTATCAATATGGCAATCGACAGGACTCCTGTTCTTAAGCGCTGCCGTCAGCTCGGGATCGATCCCGCTGAGCTCGGTTACAGCAGCAAGAAGGAATCTATCCGTCAGCCCAAGCGCCGTCGCAAGGAATCTGAGTACGGCATGCAGCTGCGCGAGAAGCAGAAGGTCAAGTTCATCTATGGCGTTCTGGAGAAGCAGTTCCACGGCTACTTCAACAAGGCCCGTAAGATGAACGGCGTCACCGGTGAGAACCTCATGATCATTCTTGAGTCTCGCCTCGACAACGTCGTCTTCCGTCTTGGCTTCGCCCGCACCCGCAAAGAGGCTCGTCAGTCCGTCCGTCACGGTCACTTCACCGTGAACGGCAAGCGCGTGGACATCCCGTCCTACCGCGTCAAGGCCGGCGACGTCGTCGCTGTCGGCGAGAAGTTCCGTGACCTCCTCCCCATCAAGGAGGCTCTGATTTCCTCCGAGCGCTTTGAGGTCCCTGGCTGGCTCGAGGTCGATATCGAGAAGCTGTCTGGTAACGTGCTCGCTCTGCCGACGCGTGAGCAGATCAGCGGTGATATCAACGAGCAGCTCATCGTCGAGCTCTACTCTAAGTAGTCCATCCGGGCTGCTGAGGCTGGAGGTAATACATGTCAGAATTCATTAGGCCTCAGGTTCAGGTCGAAGAGATCAACGAGACGTCTGCTCGTGTCTCCGTCGAGCCGCTCGAGCGTGGCTACGGCGATACGCTGGGTAACTCCCTTCGTCGCGTTCTTCTGTCCTCGCTCGAGGGTGCCGCCGTCGAGGCTATTCAGATCGATGGCGCGCAGCACGAGTTCATGACCATCCCTAACATGGTCGAGGATGTCACCGACATCGTCCTGAATGTCAAGGGTCTTGTCTTCAGGGCTCTCGGCACGACCGACGAGGCGACCGCCACCATTTCGGTTGACGGCCCCTGCGAGGTCACCGGTGCGGACTTCTTTATTCCGTCCGAGTTTGAGCTGGTCAACCCCGAGCAGCACATCGCTACGCTCACCGAGGGTGGCCATCTCACCATGAGCATGCGCATCGGCTATGGCCGCGGCTATGTTTCTGGCGAGGCCAACAAACGCGACAACGATCCCATCGGTGTGATCCACGTCGACTCGCTGTACTCGCCGGTTTCCCGTTGCGCCAAGCTCGTTGAGGCTTGCCGTGTCGGTCAGCACACCGACTACGACCGCCTTGTCCTCGAGATCGAGACCAACGGCTCCATCGCCCCGCGCGACGCCGTGGTCCAGGCTGCCAATATCATTAACCAGCATATGGCTGCCTTTATGAACCTTGCCGAGACCCCCGAGGTCGAGGAGGAGGCTTCGATCTTCGCTCCCGAGGTCACCAACGACAACGCTGAGCTGGACAAGCAGATCGAGGATCTGGACCTTTCCGTCCGTTCTTACAACTGCCTTAAGCGCGCCAGCATTCACTCGGTCCGTCAGCTCGTTGAGTTCTCGGAGAACGATCTGCTCAACATCCGTAACTTCGGTGTTAAGTCGATCGAGGAAGTGAAGGACAAGCTTGAGTCCATGGGCCTGAGCCTGAAGGCTTAATGCTTCGCATATTTGAGGAGAAACTAGACCATGCGTCATAACGTTAAGAAGGGCCTGAAGCTCGGCACCGATGCGAGCCACACCAAGGCCATGAAGAAGAGCCTTGCTAAGGCCCTCTTCGAGAACGACCGCATCAAGACCACCGAGACCCGCGCTAAGGCGCTGCGTTCGGTCGTCGATCCGATCATCACCTGGGCCAAGAAGGGCGACCTGCACTCTCGTCGTCTGGCTATCGCCAAGCTCGGCGATAAGCAGCTCGTTGCCGAGATCTTCGACAAGGCTGCTCAGGGCATGTGGCAGGACCGCAACGGCGGTTACACCCGCATCATGAAGCTCGGTAACCGCAAGGGCGACAACGCTCCCATCGTTATCATGGAGCTCGTCACCGAGCCTTGCACGCCTAAGGCTAAGAAGGCTGCTCCGGCCCCCAAGAAGGCCGCTGCTCCCAAGAAGGTCGAGGCTGCCGAGGAGGCTCCTGCTGAGGAGACCGCTGAGTAGACAATCCGTCTGCATAGGCTATATTCGAGGGGTACGTTCGCGTACCCCTCTTTTTTTGTCGCGATACCGTTGCTTGTTTGTTGGGAGCGCCCATGACTGCGCCGTCTGATTTCAATTCGATTTCCGAGCTTGACGCCACGCTCGTATTTCGCGTGGCCTATGATGGCTCGTCGTATAGCGGATTTGCCGTGCAGCCGGGACAGACGACGGTTGCGGGTGAGCTACGTCGAGCTATTGAGACGCTCCTGCGCCGTCCGATCGACCTGACGTGTGCGGGACGTACCGATGCCGGCGTGCATGCGGTGGCACAGTTTATCAGCGTGCCCGTAACGGACGCTGAGTTGGCTTTGACGCGCCGTAGGTGGCTGAGGGCTATGGATGCCCTCCTGCCCAAAGATATCGCCATAAACGAGGTCTACAAGGCCCGTAAAGGCTTTTCTGCACGCTTTGATGCGCGTTCCCGTACGTATACGTACCGTATTGCCGATCGCGACGCGCGCCCTGTGCTTTCGCGCGGTGCGGTGTGGTGGCATCGCTACCCATTGGATGTTGAGGCGATGTCTGCGGCCTGTCCCGCGCTGCTGGGCGAGCGGGACTTCAAGAGCTTTTGCAAGGTGGCGTCTGCCGTGGGCAAGCCCACGCACCGCTGCGTGATGCGTGCCGAGTTTGGCCATGAGGTTGCGTTTGGCGAGGACATCCTGACGTTTACCATCGAGGGCAATGCGTTTCTGCATTCGATGGTCCGCACGATCGTGGGCACGCTTGTCGAGATTGGCATGCATCGCCGTGAACCCGAGTGGATGCGCGAGGTCATCGATGCTTGCGACCGTACCGCTGCGGGCCCCACGGCTCCTGCCTGCGGCCTTACGTTTATGGGCGTGGATTACGATCCCGCCGAGCTTGTCGTGCTCGACTAGGGGAGGGCTCGGCGCGTCGTGCGTCGGCACCTGTCATCTGTGGGCTGCGCGTGTGCAACATCTGTTCTTGGCGTGCAATACAACCGGTGTCTCATTGCTTTTATTGCCGGGGTGTACCATGGACGACAGTTTGATTCACTGCTGTCGAGAGGACGGATAACTTGGTTCGACGTGGCTCGCATCCGCGACTTTCGGTGATCCTTGTGGTAGAAGGTTCGCCCAGCTATGCGATGCGTGCGCTCGAGAGTATCCAGAACCAAGACCTCTACGATTTGCAGATTGTCGTTGTCTGCCGCGATGCTGCGCCCGGTGTGCGCCATTCGCTTCAAGTTGCTGCCGACAGGGACATCCATATTGATTTGATTGACGTCGAGGACGCGAAGCGCGGCGCTTGTCTTCGTGCCGGTTTTGCTGCCTCGCGCGGCTCTCAAATCATCGCCATGAACGCCGATGAGTGGTTTGCTCCGCAGTCTCTTTCCAAGATGGTCGATATCGCGTGCGATACTACGGCAGACATAGTGCTCCCCACGGTGTCGCTCGACCGCTATGATGCACATCGAGAGCGCCATTCGCGCGTCTTGGATGCTGCTCATATTTCCATTGATAGCAAATCTTCGATGGTGACCGGGCTGTCCCAGTTGATTTTAGGCGGCCTAGTCGTTCAGACCTCTGGCGTGATGTATAGCCGTCCGCTGTTTGAGGCATGCCTTTTGTACGACAAGGCGTTTCGCACAGTTGGGTTTATGGCGTGCTCGCTCTCGCGGGCGCAGCGCGTCTCCGGATGCGGCGACGCTTGTTTCCACGCGGCGGCACCTAAGCTTACAGATGCCTTTGATCCCACCATGTATGCCAAGGTATCCGATGACACCCGGGCGCTCGACGAGCTTACGGACTCACTCTCGGAAGCAGATAGCGGTGGTCGGCTCAAGCTGGCAACCCAAAAGTTCTACTTTGCCGGACTGGTCGCCTGCATCGAGAATTTGTGTCTGAGCCCGCATGGGGTGTCGTCAATCGAGCGTTCCGCCCGTATGCGTGATATGCTCGAGGCGCCTCGAACCCGTCAGATGGTCGCCGCGCTCAAGGATAACCATCGGGGGCTCGGTCTGTTGTTTGGGCCGATCGCCAGCGCCAAGCCCGCGCGCTGCGTGATGTGTACGCATCTGGCAGCTTTTCTTAACCGGACGGGCGCAAAAACCGCCTAAACGGCTCATCTCGAAACAAATTTGCATAGAATTGTTTCGAAATGCGTTCTTATACACAAAAGCCTTCAAATAGCGTTAAACTATTCAATCACTGATTGATTGTCTCCGCCATCTTTTGGAGAGAGGGTTTGTATGGCTAAAAAACGCAATGGGCGCCAGGATGCCATTAGAGATATTGTGCGCAATAAGGACGTCCGCACGCAGCGCGTGCTGGTCGATGAGCTCCGCGCTATGGGCTTTGATTGCACGCAGGCGACTGTCTCTCGCGATATTGCCGATATGGGGCTGCGTAAGCTCCCTGAGGGCATCTATGTTCTGGCAGAGGACCTGCACCTGCAGCGTATGCTTTCCGAGCTCGTAACGGGCGTTCTGCGCACCGATAATCTGGTTATGATCAAGGCTCAGCCTGGCACGGCTTCCGGCATCGCCGCCGCCGTTGATGCGGCAGAGCTGCCCGATGTGCTTGGCTCGCTTGCCGGCAACGATACGATTTTGGTTATTGCCCAGACGGCCGAGGACGGCGAGCGTCTTGAGGCGCTGATCAATAAGCTGAGCAATTCTCGCAAGTAGGCGTGCGGGTCGTGCGCTCGGCACTGTGTGCGTGACATAGTGGCTTGTAAGGGGTATCGACGTTGGTCGGTACCCCCTTTTTTGTTTGCCGGTATAAAGACCGCCCACCAGGTCGCTTTAAACTAAAAGGCCCCCGAGCAGTTTAATAAGCTGCTCGGGGGCCTTGTTGCTTATGGCCGGATGATTTCTAGCCGACCGTATCGTCAGGCGTGGGCGAGGGGTCGGGAGTGGGCGTAGGCGTAGGCGTAGGCGTAGGCGTGCCGCCATCGCCGCCGGTCGAACCACCAGTGGAGCCGCCCGTCGAGCCACCGGTCGTACCGGTGCCGCCGGTGGTGTCGCCGCCCGTGGTCTCGGTGGTCGTCGTGGTAGTCGTTGTGGTGGTTTCCTCTTCGTCCTCGTCCTCGTTCTTGTCCTTGTCGTCGTTCTCCGTCTTCTTGGTGTTGTTGGTGCCGTAGAACTTCCAGACGCTATTGTTCTTATAGGTGGGCGCCGTTCCGGTCGCAAACTCCTCGCGCTCGGTACCGGTCAGAACGGTGTTCATAAACCGCTTAAAGACAGGCAGGTTGGTGCTGTCGCCCAGCAGGTCTGTGCCGTATTTTTGGATGGGGATCTCGCCCGCGGAATAGCCGGTCCACAGGGCGCACGCCAGCTGCGGGGTATAGCCGCAGAACCACAGGTTGGTGGTGTTGTCGGTGGTGCCCGTTTTGCCGGCATAGGGCTGGTTGACGCTCAGAGCGCCAGCAGCACCCGTACCGCTGCCCTGCATGACGCCGGACAGAACATCGGTGACCGCGGCGGCCTCGCCCTCGGTAAGCACCTGTGAGGGATTGTCCGTGTGCTGGTACAGCACCGAACCGGTACGAGAGTCAATCTCGGTGATGGCGATCGGCTGGCGATAGTAGCCGCCGTTGGCAAACGTCGCGTAGGCGGCGGCCATCTCGAGCGGCGAAATCGAGCCGGTGCCGAGCGTCATGACGGGAACGTCCTCGATGTTGTCCTTGGCGGGATCGATGCCGAGCTTTTTGACGAGCGAGATGATCTTGCTGTTGCCGACGGCTTCCGCCACCTGGATGTAGCCGGTGTTGGAGGAGTATGCCGTCGCCTGCTTAAGCGTAATGTTGCCATAGCTATGGTTGGCGTAGTTTTGGACCTCGGTCGTGGTGCCCTTGGCCTTGAGCGGCGAGTTGCAGTTGAGGGTGACGTTGGGGTTCATGCCGTTTTGGATGGCAGTTGCCAGCGTAAAGGCCTTAAAGGTGGAGCCGACGGGACGCTTGGCCGTGGCATGGTTTACGTGGTTCTCGTCGGCGTTGTAGTCGTAGCCGCCCACCATGCACTTGATGTAGCCGGTCTTGGGGTCGACGACGACCATGCCCATGTCCAGGCCGTCGAGTGAGAGCGTGTCGAGCTGCTCGCGGACGGCATTCTCTGCCACCTGCTGCATCGTGGGGTCGATGGTGGTCTTGACGGTCAGGCCGCCCTTAAAGAGCACGTCGGTCGAGAACTCCTGCTCCAGCAGCTGCTTAACATAGGCGACAAAGTAGGGCTGCGAGTATACGTCGACGCCGCTGCCCGAAATCTCGGTCACGTTGAGGGTGATGGGCTCGGCCTGTGCGGCATCGTGCTCCTCCTGCGTGATGTGGCCCAGGCGCAACATGTTGTCAAGGACCTTGTTGCGACGGGACAGCGCCAGGTCGGGGTTGACCGTGGGGTCGTACTGCGAGGGCGAGTTGGGAAGGCCGATGAGCAGTGCGGCCTCGCTCAGGGTGAGGTCGGCGGCGCTCTTGGACAGATAGGTTTCGGCTGCGGCCTCGATGCCGTAGGCGCCGTGACCGTAGTAGATGGTGTTGAGGTACATCATGAGGATCTCGTCTTTGGAGTACATGTCCTCCATCTTGACGGCGATGTAGGCCTCGCGCACCTTACGCTCGATGGTCGAGTCGAACTGCTCCTCCTGCAGGATGGTGTTGCGCACCAGCTGCTGGGTGATAGTCGAGGCGCCTTCGTGCCCGCCGCCGAGGGTTGCCACCGCAGCACGCGCGATACCCCACAGGTCGATACCGCCGTGCTCGTAGAAGCGCTCGTCCTCGACGTCAACGGTGCCCTGCAGCACGTAGGGGGAGACCTCGTCCTTGGTGATGGACTTGCGGTTTTGCGTGTAGAAGCTCGCAATCTTGTTGCCGTTGCAGTCGACGATCTCGGTGGGCTCGCTCACCAGATACGCGTTGGCGTCGGTGTAGTCGGGCAGATCGGACAGCCAGCGGTTGACGTTGCCGACCATGCCGATGCCAAACGCCACGCCCGCGATAAGCAAAAAGCCCAAAAACGAGAGCAGGATTATGGGCAGAGCATGCGTCTTTGAACGGCTGCGTCCCTGTCGTTGGCGAGGACCCATATATTGACCTCCAGGTATGTCGTGCCGGACGGTGGATGTGCCGTCGGGGCAGGATGGACATAAGTTATTACACGATAAACCAAACGGGGCGCGCGAGGCCTCGTGTATGCTGGAAGACGGCATTTTTCAGAGTGAATGCATACCTTGGTAAGGAGTTTGTCGATGGCGATTCGGACGATGGGGCCGAGCGGACAATACGAGACTGGATTGGATGCTGCCGGTGCGGCGCTGCCCGAGCTGCTGGCGCCGGCGGGCGGACTCGACCAGATGCTTGCGGCCATCGCCGCGGGTGCCGATGCCATCTATGCGGGGTTGGGCGGCTTTAACGCCCGTATGAGCGCCCATGGCTTTACGGATGACGAGTTTGCGCGCGGCTGCGCCGTGGCGCATGCCCATGGCGCGCGTGTGTACGTAACGCTCAACGTGTTCGTGTTTGACGATGAGTTGTCCGACGCGGTGGCGTTGGGAGCTCATGCACTGGAGTTGGGCGCCGATGCTCTGATTGTCGCCGATGCCGGGTTGGCCTGCGCGCTGCGCGCGGCGATTCCCGGGGTCGAGATTCACCTGTCCACGCAGGCGGGCGCTCATAGCGAGAGCGCCGTGCGGCTTGCCGCCGATGAGCTTGGGGTCGAGCGCGTGACGACGGCACGCGAGCTGACGGTCGACGAGATTGCGGCGCTATGTGCCACGGGCGTGCCCATCGAGGTATTCTGCCACGGTGCGATTTGCATCGGCTATTCGGGGGCGTGCGAGTTCTCGGCCCTGCGGCGTGGGCGCTCGGCGATGCGCGGCGACTGCACGCAGCCGTGCCGTCTGGCGTACGACCTGGTGGACGAGGCTGGACAGAGCGTTGTCGCCGTCGAGGGAGATCGCCTGCTGTGCCCGCGCGACTATCTCGGTATTGCGCATCTGCCCGAGCTTGTAGATGCCGGCGTGGCGTCGCTCAAGATCGAGGGGCGCATGAAGAACCCTGATTACGTATTCAACGTGGTGCGGGTGTGGCGCCGGGCACTCGATATGCTGTGCGACGGCGCGTGGGACCCCGGTGCCGTGGAAGAGCTCGAGCGCGAGCTGAGAAGGTCGTTTAACCGTGGGTTTACCGATGCGTACCTGCGAGGACGTTCGGGTGCCGAGCTTATGAGCTTTGAGCGTGCGATCAACCAAGGTGTGCGCGTGGGACGCCTGGTGGCCGTTGGCCACGAAGAGGTGACCGTCGAGCTCGATGCCGCCGTGGCGGCGGGTGACACGCTCGAGATTCGGTTCTATCCGGGTGCCGACGCGCGTCCCGATGTGCCCAAGCGCTGGCCGCAGGTGCCCTGTCCGGTGGATGCCGCGGCGGGGGAGCGCGTCGTCGTGCATTGCAAGCGTAAGGTTGACACGGGCTGCGAGGTGTACCTGATTCGCAGCGCCGGCGTGTTGGATCAGACGGCGGCGGTGTTGGAGCGCATGCGGGCCGAGGCGGATGCGATTGCGCCCGTTGCGCGTGCCGTTGAGGTGCTGCCCTTTGAGGGCGTTACGGTGGATGGCGGTGCGTCGACGGAGTTGGTGGAGTGCGCGGTTCCCGCTCGCATGGTTTTTGCTTGGCAGCTGATGGATGCCGACCCGCGCGGAGAACTCGATTTGTCCGACGCTGTTGTGGTGCTTGACGAGGTGTGCCGCACGTGTGACGCTGACTGGACCCGCTCACTGATGCAGCGTGCCGGGCGCGTTGTCTGCCGCAACCTGGGACAGGTGGTGATCGCTCGCGAGCTGGGCGTGACGTTTGACGTGGCGGCGCCGGTGTTCTGCGCGAATCGGGCCACGCTTACCTGGCTGCGCGGACTCGGTGCGGGGCGGGTGTACTTGCCGGCCGAGTTGCTCGGCAATGATGCGGAGCGTATTGCCGAACTGGCTGCTGAACCCGGCGTCTGGGGTCCGGTCGACGCCGACCGTCCCGAGCTTATGGTGTGCGAGCACTGCCTGCTGACCGCCGAGGGCGTCTGCGCTACCGATGCGACGGGACAGGTCCGTTGCCGCGACTGCTTGCGCCGTCGGCAGGTACGCTATCTGGTCGAGCGTGACGGTACACGTTTGCCAGTTGCCATTGACGCATGCGGCAGGACGAGGATTTTCCTGTCGTAGGTGCCGCGTCGCGTCAGTTTGTTATCATATGAGAGTTTATGGACTTCCAGCACCGCCGTATCCGGTGAGGGTGCTATAGCAAAAGGAGGATACCCAATGCTGTCTGTTGACGAGCAAATGCGTATCATCACCTCGGGCGCCGCGCAGATCGTTCCCGAGGCCGACCTTCGCAAGAAGCTTGAGAAGGGCGAGCCCCTCAACATCAAGCTCGGCGTCGATCCCACCAGCCCCGACCTGCACCTGGGCCACGCCGTGCCCCTGCGCAAGATGCGTCAGTTCCAGGACCTGGGCCACAACGTCACCCTCATCATCGGCAACGGCACCGCGCTGATCGGCGACCCTTCGGGCAAGAATTCCACCCGTCCGCAGCTTTCGCAGGAGCAGATTGAGGCCAATGCCGAGACCTACGTGAGCCAGGCCATGAAGATCCTGGATCCCGAGAAGACCACCATCGTGCACAACGGCGACTGGATCCTTTCGATGGACCTGGCCGGCCTGCTGCAGGTGTGCTCCAAGTTCACCGTCGCCCGCATTCTTGAGCGCGACGACTTTACCAAGCGCTACCAGTCTCAGACGCCGATCGCCCTGCATGAGTTCCTGTATCCCGTGATGCAGGCTTTCGACTCCGTGCAGATCAAGGCCGACGTGGAGATGGGCGGCACCGATCAGCTCTTCAACCTGCTCGCTGGCCGTGAGCTCATGGAGAAGATGGGCATGGAGCCGCAGATCGCGCTCACCATGCCGCTGCTCGAGGGTACCGACGGCGTGCGCAAGATGTCCAAGTCATACGGCAACTACATCGGCCTGACCGACGCTCCCAAGGATATGTTCGGCAAGACCATGTCCATCCCCGATGAGATGATCGGCAAGTACTACCGCCTGGCGAGCTCGCTCACCCCGGCCGAGGTCGACAAGATCGACGCTGCCCTGGCCGATGGTTCTGCCGACCCCTACGAGCTCAAGCGCGCTCTGGGTCGCGACCTGTGCGACACCTACCACGGCGTCGGTGCCGGCGACGAGGCTCAGGCCGAGTTCGACCGCGTGTTCAAGGAGGGCCAGCTTGCCGACTTCCCCGAGAAGCACGTTGAGCTGACCGTCAACGACGAGGGCCAGATCTACCTCGCAGGCCTGCTTAAGGACCTGGGCCTTTCGGCGAGCGCCGGCCAGGCCCGTCGCGACATTGACGGTGGCGGCGTCAAGATCAACGGCAAGGCGGTGGCTCCCAAGAGCTATAACATCGATCCCAGCGCCCTCAAGCTGGGCGACACCCTCTCCGTAGGCAAGCGCAAGGGCTTTAAGTTGGTTTAGTTACGCGGTTTTACCAAACCGCGTAACGACTCGACGCTGCGCGGGCCGCATTTGGACAATCTGACGTTCAACTTCAAGGGCGCGACCAGAAGGTCAGCGCCCTTTCGTTTCACGTCACCTTGTCTCAAATGCGACCCGCTCGCTGTCCGTCCTCTACCTGCGGCGTTGCCTTGCTCCGGATGCGGTATGCTCAACCTGCAGCGCCTTAGATGTAGTCATTGGGGACGTTCTTAAATGACTAGGTTGGGCACATTGCTTTGAGATGTTATTCAATCAGTTGTGATGGCATTTGAGCTGTCTACCTGCTCAAAGTAATTAATAGCATTCATCTGCTATTGAAAATATTGCTCAAAAAATCGTCCAAGAAGTCGCAGTGCATTTTTTGATGAGTCGCGCGTCAAGTGATTTGGCATGTTCTTGGTTAGATATTGGTCAGTTTTTGGGCAACCTTGCCAAAAGCTTGACGAATGCAAATCTGGACGTCGGCGAATGAACACTTTGAGCGAGCCCGGTGCAAAATTCTGGGCTGATTCTCGATAATCGCCTTCAATCGCCCCTTGCCAAGCGCTAGCCTCGCTTACAATCTGCTCCGACATTCGCGCGCCGTCCGGCGCTTAAGAGGGGAGGGCCCCATGGCAAACGAGATCTGGACCATCAAGCGTTGTCTCGAGTGGACCAAGGAGTACCTGGCCGAGCGCGGCGAGGAGCACCCCCGTCTTTCTGCCGAGTGGCTGCTGTGCGCAGCTACGGGTCTGGCGCGTATCGACTTATATATGCGCATGGACGAGACGCTCGACGCAGCGCAGCTCGAGACCATGCACGCGGCGGTCGTCCGTCGCGCGAAGGGCGAGCCGCTGCAGTACATCACCGGTAGCACGCAGTTTCGCATGATCGACGTCGCGTGCGCCCCCGGTGTGCTCATCCCGCGCCCCGAGACCGAGATGCTCGTCGAAGAAGTTCTGAACTATCTGGATGCCGAGGTGCTGAGCCCCGAGGCCGCTGCCCGCCAGCGCGTGGAGCTGCCTTGGAACGATGAGGTCGAGCAGGCCCGCAAAGCCGAGGCGGCGCTGGCTGACGAACGCGCGGCCGCCGAGCGCCGTGCCGCCAACCTGACGGCCGCCGATGAGGCTGCGCTGGGTAGCGACGTGCTCGGTAGCCGCGCCTATGCCGAGGAACTGGCCGACCGCGAGGCCGAGGAAGCCGCCGCGCAGGCAGCAGAAGCCGAAGCGGCAGAAGCAGAGGCCATGGAAACCCCCGAGCCCGAGCTCGACGAATACGGCATCGCCATTGAGGACAACGACCAACAGGCGACTCCCGCGCAAGATGCCGCCGAGGCTAACGTATCTGCCCCAGCCGAGCCCCGCACTGCCCGCGTTCTCGAGGTCGGCTGCGGCACGGGCTGCATTTCGCTCTCCCTTGCCTGGGAGCGCCGCGGGCACGTTACCTGCACTGCTACCGATATCGAGCCGCGCGCCATCGACCTTGCTACCAAAAACCGCGATGCGCTTGGCCTCACGTCCGACGAGGTCGCCTTCAGCCTCACCAACCTGGTGAGTTCCATTCCCCGCGAAGAGTGGGGCACCTTTGACGTACTCGTCTCCAACCCGCCCTACATCCCCACCGATGTCATGCGCTCGCTGCCGCATGAGGTCAAGGACTTTGAGCCCGATCTGGCGCTCGAGGGCGGTGCCGACGGTCTCGATATCTTCCGCCGCCTGCTCAACGCGGCGCCCTACATGCTGCGTGCCGGCGGCCTGTTTGCCTGCGAGCTCTACGAGGGCGCGCTCGACGCCGCGGCCGAGCTCTGTCGTCAAGCAGGCCTTTCGGACGTGCGTATCGTCCACGACCTCACCGATCGTCCCCGCATCGTTCGAGCCATCGTCACCGAGCCCAAACAACGTATTTAAGCTGAATAAATAGACATTTGCGCAAGTTTGTCCTTGCAATATACCGTAAAACTTCTACTATAGAAGGAGAAAGGTATGTCAAATCAGCTGCATCGGTACCGTATCGTGCTTGATTACATTGAACCTTGGCTTGATGAGCAGGATGAAGCTACGCTGAAGCAGATTTATGCAGACCTTTTGGTGCTCGAGAAGGAAGGTCCCAGCCTTGGTCGTCCGCTGGTTGACCGCGTAAAGGGCTCGAAGCTTCATCATTTAAAGGAGCTGAGAGTGACGTCGTGTGGTGGGCAGGTGATTCGCATCCTCTTCGCCTTTGACCCCAAGCGCCAGGCGGTATTGCTATTGGCGGGTGATAAGTCGCGAGCGGGATCGTCAAGGGCAAAATGGAACGGTTGGTATGCGATCAACATTCCAAGGGCCGAGCAAATATACCGTCGCCACGTAAGGAGGCTCGATCGAGATGGAACTGCATGAGTATATGGAATCTCGCGGGATAACACGCGACTCCATTACCGCCGAGCAGGAGAGGACTCGCGATCGTATCGAAGCCTATAAGCTTGCTCAGATTCGCAGGTTAAAAGATCTAACACAGGCGTCGGTCGCCCAGTCGATGGGCGTTTCTCAAAAACGTGTATCCGAGCTCGAGCGTGGGGAGTTGGGTTCGATGAGGCTCGACACGCTGAGCAGGTACGCAGAGAGCCTCGGCGGAAAACTGGTTGCAAGCATCGAGTTTCCCGATCGTACCGTTACGCTTGCGCGCTAAAAATCTTCAATTAACCCCCTCACTTTCACCGACTACTAAAGCCGCTCACCAAACCAACATGCGCTCTGGGCAAATAGGTTGAATGTTTCGTGCGAGAATGCCCCTCAGTAAACAAACTTGCACCAGAGCGTAAGGGGCTGGCATACACATGCAGACGGTCTATCGGGTATACAAGGGAACGCGCGAGCCGCATCGGCTTGCCGTCGAGCGCGCGGCCGAGGTGCTCGGCCGCGGCGGCCTGGTCTTGATCCCGACCGAGACCGTCTACGGTGTCGCCGTGGCAGTCAACGCCTTCTCCGATGCCGTCCCCCAAGATACAAGCGAATCCTTGTTGCGGCCGCGCGATCCGCATGCCACCGTTAACGGCGCCGCGGTCCCTGCGCTTGGTACTGGCTACCGCCGCATCTTTACCCTCAAGCAGCGCAAGCTCACCCAAACGGTCGCCTGGCTGGTCGATGGCGTCGAGGCGCTCGACCGCTATGGCGTGGATATCCCGGAAGATGCCCGCTTACTTGCGCGACGATGCTGGCCGGGAGCCCTGACTATCGTGGTCAAGGCGGCCCCCTGCGTGCCGACCTTTATGCGCGCCGCCGACGACACGGTGGCACTTCGCGCTTCGGCCTCGCCCGTGGTGCAAGCGCTCATCCGCGCCTGCGGCAGCCCTCTTGCCTGCACCAGCGCCAACACGCATGGCGCGCCCGCGCCGGCAAGTTTTGGCACGGTGGAGGAGCGCATCCTGGAGGGGGTCGATGTTGCCGTCGACGCCGGCGAGACCCCGTGTCGCGACGCCTCGACCATCGTGTCGTTCCAGCACGGCGGGCTCCAGACCCTGCGCCAAGGCGCACTTCCCGCATCAGAGATCGAACGGGTCCTGTCCGACCCGATGCAATAGAAAGGTGTAAGCGATGTCGTTGAATCTGGGCAGCCTGGGCATGGAAGATGCCTCGTTTAACTTTGGCGGTTCCTACATCATGGCGCTCGACTGCGGCACCACCTCGGTACTTGCGACCATCGTCGACGAGTACGGCTGCATCGTCGCGCAGGCACGTCGTAGCGTCAAAACCAGCTTCCCGCGTCCCGGTTGGATAGAGCAAGACCCCATGGAGGTGCTTGCCAGCCAGATCGGCGTGATGATGGAGGTCCAGTTTAAGAGCGGCATCCATTCTGACCGCATCGCCGCCATCGGTATCTCCAACCAGCGCGAGACCACGGTGGTGTGGGACCGCATAAGCGGCCAACCCATCTATAACGCCATCGTGTGGCAATGCCGTCGCACCGCACCTCTGATCGACGAGCTGGTCGAGCGGGGCGCAGAAGAGCTGGTGCGCTCCCGCACGGGACTCACGCTCGATCCGTATTTCTCGGCTTCCAAGGTGCAGTGGATCCTCGACAACGTCGACGGTGCGCGTGAGAGCGCGGCGGCGGGCGACCTCATGTTCGGCACCATCGATACCTGGCTCATCTACAACCTCACCGGCAGTCAGGTCTTTGCCACCGACTACACCAATGCCAGCCGCACGGCGCTCTTTAATATCCATACGCTCGATTGGGACGACGACCTGCTGGCGCTCTTTGACGTTCCACGTTCCATGATGCCCGAGGTTCGTTGGAGCTCGGGCGACTACGGCCGCGTCGCGAGCGACATCATGACCAACATGCCGCCCATCATGGGCGTGGCGGGCGATCAGCAGGCGTCGCTGTTCGGCCACTGCTGCTTCCATCCCGGCCAGACCAAAAACACCTATGGCACGGGTTGCTTTATGCTCATGAACACCGGCGACGAGGTCGTCGAATCCAAGAACGGTCTGGTCTCCACGATCGGTATCGCCGCGGACGGCAAGATCAGCTATGCGCTCGAGGGTTCTATCTTTGCCGCCGGCTCAACCATGAACTGGCTGCGCAACAACATGGGCATCATCTCGAGTGTGAGCGAGTCCGCGCAACTCGCCGCTTCGATCAACGACAACGAGGGCTGCTACTTCGTCCCCGCCTTCGCTGGCCTGGGCGCTCCCTGGTGGGACCCGCGTGCCCGCGGTATCGTGTGCGGCCTGACCGGTGCCTCGAGTCGCGCGACCATTGTGCGTGCGGCCTGCGAGTCCATGGCCTACCAGAGTTATGACGTGCTGCGCGCCATGGAGCAGGACGTGGGACTTTCGATTGAGCGCCTGTCCGTCGATGGCGGCGCCTCACGCAACGAGTTCATCATGCAATTCCAGGCCGACCTGCTGGATATCCCCGTGCTGCAATGCGAGACGGTGGAGACCACGGCAATCGGTGCCGCGTACTTGGCGGGTCTTGCCGTCGGCTATTGGGAAGACCTTGAAGAGCTGGAGCAAAATGCCCAAATCGTTAGGACCTTCCTTCCCCACATGTCCGCCGAGCGCCGCGAGCAAAACCTTGCGGGCTGGCGTGATGCAGTCAGGCGCTCGCTCAGCATCGCACAGTAGGGCTGTGATGGGCTGCTCGATATAACAAACCGCTAAACTAATGCATGGCGTGCGGCGGCAACATTGCTTCGC
The DNA here is from genome assembly GCA_902466855.1 of uncultured Collinsella sp. GTDB lineage: Bacteria > Actinomycetota > Coriobacteriia > Coriobacteriales > Coriobacteriaceae > Collinsella. The sequence continues at coordinate 25,996 of CABQSP010000010.1, forward strand.
GCCTTGTCAGCAAGGCCATCTTCCGGCCGCAACGAAAGGGGCAATCAACCCATGACCGTCACCTACGATACGTCCCGTGTGACCCTTGTCGATCACCCGCTCGTCCAGCATAAGCTGTCGATTCTGCGCGACAAAAACACCGGCACCAACCAGTTCCGCCAGCTCGTGCGCGAACTCGCACTTTTTGACGGCTACGAGGCCATGCGCGACCTGCCCATGGAAGACGTCGAAGTCGAGACCCCCATCACCACCGCAACGTTTAAGCAGCTCGCCGGCAAAAAGCTCGCCATCGTTCCCATTCTGCGTGCAGGCCTTGGCATGGTCGATGGTATCCTCGACTTGGTACCCTCCGCTCGCGTGGGCCACATCGGTATGGAGCGCGACGAGGTTACCCACGAGCCGCACGAGTATTACTGCAAGATGCCCAAGGATATCGACCAGCGCATCTGCCTGGTCGTCGACCCCATGCTCGCCACGGGCGGTTCGGCCGAGATGGCCATCAGCTACCTGCGCGAGCGCGGTGTCAAGGACATCCGCATGCTGTGCATCGTCGCGGCCCCCGAGGGCCTCAAGTCGCTGACTGAGAAGGACCCCGATGTGCATATCTATACCTGCGCCATCGACGGCCATCTCAACGAAGCTGCCTACATCGTTCCCGGCTTGGGCGACGCCGGCGACCGCATCTACGGCACGCTGTAATCTCTGGGCCATACCGGCTAACGTCGAAAATACGAAGAAATGGTGCGCGCGGTCGAACAAAAGACGACCGCGCGCACTCCTGTTAACGGACGTTTTGCCCCGCAGGGTTCGAGAAAAACGTATTACCGTACCTGCGGCATAAAGAAGGTCTTAAGAAAACGAACAGGTGCGTATTAACCGATGCTTTTTCGGTTGTACTTTAGCGATTGGCTCGTACAATAGTCACCAATGTTTGGCGGGAACTGTCCTGTGAGGCGATAAAAAAGGAAAGTGAGGACGCCAGTGTTTCAGATAGCCGATCTGCTCGCTATCGTTGCAGGTGCCATCGCGGGCGCGATTGCCTTCCTTCCCTTTGTCTTTACGCTCAAGCCGGTTCTTGACGATAAGCAGAATGCGGACATGCTCAAGGGTATGGTGAGTCTGGCGGTCTCGGCAATCGCTCTGCTCGTCTTTACCTTGGTTGTGTTTGTGTTGTTCGGAGAGGCATTTCGCATGTTCCTCCTGGGCGAGGCGATCGGCTTCGTGGCCTTTATGGCCGCCTGCGCGGTTCGCGTCGCCAAGGCGCTACGAGATCCTCATGAGGTCGAAAGGTAAGTCGTGGAAATTTTTGAAAAGCTGCCTGATGAGATTAATCATCTGGTCAGCGAGTTCAGCTCCACCCCTGTCGTGGGCGATCTGAGCTGCGGCATCACGCAGTACTCGTTTTGGCTGATCGTCTCCACGATCGTGCTCCTGATCGTCCTGGCCGTGTTCAAGAAGAAGCAGACCCTGGTCCCCAAGGGCTTCTTCGTCAACGGTTTCGAGTACATCATCGAGTACGTCGAGAACGATATCGGCAAGGGCGTCGTGGGTGAGAACTGGAAGAAGCACTTCCCGTTCCTGTGCTCGCTTTTCCTGTTCATCCTGATCAATAACATGATCGGCCTGATCCCGGGAATGAAGCCCGGCACCGGTGCAATCGGCTCCACCGCCGCGCTCGCCATCTTCGCCTTCGTGTACTTCATCTACTACGGATGCAAGGCTCACGGCGTGATCGGCTACATCAAGAGCCTCGCTCCGCAGGGCGTGAGCTTCCCGATGAACGTGCTCGTGTGGGTCGTCGAGCTTTTCTCGACCTTCCTGCGCCTCATCACGCTCGCCGTCCGTCTGTTCTGCAACATGTTCGCAGGACACGTGGTCATGGGCTCGTTCGCCATCATGGCGAGCATGTTCATGCAGCCGCTGCTTCAGCAGGTTTCCGCGGCCCACGCCGTCGGCGCCCTGCCTTCGCTGGCCTGGCTTGCCATTCTCATCCTGATCTATGCGATCGAGCTTGTGGTCGGCGCCATCCAGGCTTATGTCTTCACGGTCCTTACCGCCGTGTATGTCTCCGAGGCAGAGGAGGTCGCGGAGGAGGAGTAGTCTTCCGTTCGCGCCTTAAAGGTAAGGCAATTCGTTAAACCGCCGGTGCCCGTACCCATGGAGCCCGGCAGTTATAAAAAGGTTATCCTGCGTGAAATAAGACACGCACGACAAAGGAGGAATCGTGGGAGTTATCGGTTACGGTCTCGGTGTTATCGGCGCTGGTCTTGCTATCGGCCTGTCTGCTCTGGGTGCTACGGGTGCTATGGCCCGTCAGCCTGAGGTCCAGGGCCGCGTGTTCACCGTCTTCATCATGGGCTCCGCTTTCGGCGAGGCTCTGGCTCTGATCGGCTTCGTTGTCGCGCTGATCGTTAAATAGCACGGAGCGTCAAGTATGAATCTTTCATCCCAGAAGAGCGCGATCGCACTCTCCGCGTCCGCGGCCGCGCTGCTCATGCCGGTTTCCGCGTTCGCCGAGGACGGCGCCGCCGGTGCGGACATCCTCATCCCTAAGATGGCGGAGTTCATCCCGGCGCTTATCGCCTTCCTGATTATCTGGATCGTGCTGGCCAAGGTCGCCCTGCCGGGCATCATGAAAACCATGGAGGAGCGCGGCAAGAAGATCGAGGAGAGCCTCGACGAGGCCGAGAAGACCAAGCAGGAGGCTATCGCCAAGCGCGCTGAGTCCGACTCGATCGTCACCGACGCCCGTCGTCAGGCTGCCGACATCGTTCTCGAGGCCCGTAAGGACGCCGAGTCCGAGCGTGCCCGTATCATCGAGGCTGCTCACAAGGAGGCCGAGGAGATCATCGCCAAGGCCCATACGACCGTCGAGGACGAGCGCAAGTCCATCTACGCCGGTGCCGCGAGCTCCATCGCCGACCTGTCCGTTGCCGTCGCCACCAAGATCGTGGGCGAGGCACTCGAGGACGATGCCGAGCAGAAGAAGCTCATCGAGCGCTACATCCAGGAAGCAGGTAGCCTGAATGCCGACTAGCCGCTATCAGGACAAGGTGCTCGAGACCTACGCGCGTTCCCTTTTGGAAGCCGCCAAGGCCGAGAACCATGTGTTCGAGGACCTCGAGATGATCGAGCGCTTGGCTTCTGCCAGCCCCGAGATCATCGCCGTGCTCGACACCATGTCCAAGCGCGACCAGCTCGACCTTCTTCCCAAGGTGGCAGCTGCCTTTAAGTATGTTGCCGAGGAAGACGAGGATGTAGTGGGCGTGACCGTCACCACGGCGATCCCGCTCGACGACGAGCTGCGTCAAACCATCACTAAGAAATGCGAGCAGGACTTCGGCCGCAAGGTATTCCTTATCGAGCAGGTCGACCCGTCTATCGTGGGCGGCCTGGTGCTCGAGGCCCGCGGCGAGCGTCGTGACATTTCCGTCAAGACGCAGCTGCGCATCGCGCAGGAGACCCTCGCAAACTCTGCTAATTCGTACGGAGGTGAAGCCTAATGTCCGAAACCCTCAATGCCCAGGATATCGCCAAGAAACTGCAGGAGCAGCTCACGAGCCTCTCCGCGACGGTCGATACGCATGAGGTTTCAACGGTCGACGAGGTAGGCGACGGCATCGCGCGCGTCTCCGGCCTCAAGAGCGCCATGGCAGGCGAGCTTCTGGAGTTCAAGAGCTCCGATACCGGTGAGACCGTCTTCGGCCTTGCCCAGAACCTTGACCGTGACGAGGTCGGCGCCGTTCTGTTTGGTGCCGTCGACTCCATCAAGGAAGGCGACGAGTGCCGCACCACTGGCCGCGTTATGGATATCCCCGTGAGCCGTGCCATGCTCGGCCGCGTCGTCAATCCGCTCGGCCAGCCCATCGACGGCCTGGGCGACATCGTCGCTACGCACCGTCGCCCCATCGAGTTCAAGGCTCCCGGCGTCATCGATCGTACCCCGGTGTGCGAGCCGGTTCAGACCGGTCTGCTCGCTATCGACTCCATGGTGCCTATTGGCCGCGGTCAGCGTGAGCTCATCATCGGTGACCGTAAGACCGGTAAGACCGCCATCGCCATCGACGCTATCCTCAACCAGCGCGGCAAGGGCATGGTCTGCATCTATGTCGCCATCGGCCAGAAGGCCTCCACGGTTGCCAACATCCGCGAGACCCTCGCTCAGCACGGTGCGCTCGACTACACCATCATCGTTTCGGCCACCGCTGCCGATTCCGCCCCTATGCAGTACATCGCGCCTATGGCCGGTGCCGCTATTGGCGAGTTCTTTATGTACAACGGCGAGGACGGCAAGCCCGCCAGCGAGACCAACCCCGGCGGCCACGTGCTCGTCATCTACGATGACCTGTCCAAGCAGGCTGTGGCCTACCGTCAGATGTCGCTGACGCTGCATCGTCCGCCCGGACGCGAGGCCTATCCTGGCGACATCTTCTACCTGCACTCTCGTCTGCTCGAGCGTGCCGTCAAGATGTCCAAGAAGAACGGTTACGGCTCCATGACGGCACTGCCGATCATCGAGACCCAGGACGGCGACGTCTCGGCCTACATTCCGACCAACGTCATTTCCATTACCGATGGTCAGATCTACCTGCAGTCCGAGCTCTTCTTCCAGGGTCAGCGCCCGGCAGTCGACGTGGGTATCTCCGTGTCCCGCGTCGGTGGCGATGCGCAGACCAAGGCCATGAAGCAGGTCGCCGGCAACCTCCGTCTGGACCTCGCTTCCTATCAGGAGCTCGCTGGCTTTACGCAGTTCGGCTCCGACCTCGACGAGGCTACTCAGAAGCAGCTGACCCACGGTGCTCGCATGACCGAGCTCCTGAAGCAGCCGCGTTACAAGCCGTTTGAGGTTGGCGAGCAGATCGTTACGCTGTTCGCTGGCAACGAGGGCTTCCTGGATGACCTGGAGATCGCCGACGTGCTGCCTTTCCGTGCCGAGCTCATCGAGTACATGGACAATGGCTTTGGTTCGCTGCTCGACAAGGTTCGCGCCAAGAAGATCGATGATGACACCAAGGCTGAGCTCTTGCGCATCATCGGCGACTTCAAGCAGCAGTTCATGGCCAAGCACCATTCGGATGTTTCTGGATCAGAGGAGAACTAAGCCCCATGGCCAACCTTCGCGACATTAAGAAGCGAATCTCCTCGGTTACCACGACCAAGCAGATCACGCGCACGATGGAGATGGTCTCTACGGCCAAGATTCGTCGTGCCCTCGATCGCTCCAAGCAGGCCGAGCCCTATAAGGAGGCGCTGACCGACGTCATGTTGACGGTCGCCGGCGACGCCTCCTGTTCGGGCACCGATCCCATGCTGCAGAAGCATGAGAGCGTCAAGCATGGCCTGATTGTCGTTATTGCCTCGGACCGCGGCCTTGCCGGCGGTTTCAATACGACGGTGGAGCGCACGGCCGAAAAGCTCGCCGCTTCTTGGGCGAACGACGGCATCGAATGCGAGATCATCGCGTGCGGGCGTAAGCCGGCCACGTATTTCCGTGACCGCGCAAACGTTGTCATGCACTTTGAGGGCAACTCCTCTGAGCCCGATTTCAATCAGGCCCGCATGATCTCCTCTCATATCTGCGATGCGTATCGTGCCGGTGAGCTTGACCGTGTCGAGCTTGTCTACCACCACGCCAAGAACCGCGTGGATCAGGAGCTTCGCGTCGAGCATCTGTTGCCGCTCGACCCCGAGATGATCGCTATGGCCCACGGTCCGCGTAAGAACGAGACCGACGCCCCTAAGCGCATCTCGTCCACGTTCGAGTTCGTGCCCTCTCCCGAGCATGTTCTCGGCAAGCTTGTGCCGTCTTATATCCTGACGGTCATCTACCAGGCCCTGATCGATTCGGCGGCTGCTGAGCAGGGTGCACGCCGCAAGGCCATGCACTCCGCGACGGAAAACGCCACCGCGATCATCTCGACCCTTACCCGCACGTATAGTCGCGTGCGCCAGGCTTCGATCACGACCGAGATTAACGAGATCGTCGGCGGAGCCTCAGCATTGGAGGAACAGTAATGGCTAATAACACCGTAAAGCTTGCGGTCGAGGAAGCCACCAAGAAGACGACTGCCGGTGATGGTCGCATCGTGCGAATCATCGGCCCTGTCGTCGACGTCAAGTTTGACGGCGCGGTGCCCCCGATCTACAACGCGCTCACGGTCGAGGCCGAGACCCCGATCGGTCATCTGAGCACGATCCTCGAGGTCGAGAGCCAGCTTCCGGGCGGCGTCGTCCGCACGGTCGCCATGTCCTCGACCGACGGCCTGCAGCGCGGCCTCATCGCCACCGATACCGGTGAGCCCATGAAGATGCCCGTTGGTCCCAAGACGCTCGGCCGCATTTGGAACGTCATGGGCAAGCCCGTCGACGGCAAGCCCATGCCCGAGGTGGAGGAGTTCTACCCCATCCACCATGCAGCGCCCCGTTTCGACGAGCTCACCACCAAGACCGAGATCTTCGAGACCGGCATCAAGGCCGTCGACCTGCTCGAGCCCTACATCCGCGGCGGCAAGACAGGTCTGTTCGGTGGCGCCGGCGTCGGCAAGACCGTTCTGATTCAGGAGCTCATCAACAACCTCGCCCAGGAGCACGGCGGCACCTCGGTGTTCACCGGCGTCGGCGAGCGTACCCGCGAGGGCACCGACCTGTTCCTCGAGATGAGCGAGTCTGGCGTTATCGACAAGACCTGCTTGGTCTATGGTCAGATGAACGAGCCGCCCGGAGCGCGTCTGCGCATCGGTCTGGCCGGCCTTACCACCGCTGAGTACTTCCGCGATCGTGGCCAGGACGTTCTGCTGTTCATCGACAACATCTTCCGCTTCTCCCAGGCAGGTTCCGAGGTTTCCGCACTGCTGGGCCGTATGCCGTCCGCCGTTGGTTACCAGCCCACGCTGGCAACCGAGATGGGCGACCTCCAGGAGCGCATTACCTCGACCAAGACGGGCTCCATTACCTCCGTCCAGGCTGTCTACGTCCCCGCAGACGACCTGACCGACCCGGCGCCTGCCACGACGTTTACGCACCTCGACGCCACCACGGTTCTTTCGCGTAGCATTTCGTCGCTCGGCCTGTTCCCGGCTATCGACCCGCTCGCATCTTCCTCCGACGCTCTCGATCCCTCGATTGTCGGCGAGGAGCACTACCGTGTCGCCGTCAAGGTCCAGGAGCTCCTGCAGGAGTACTCCGACCTTCAGGACATCATCGCCATTCTGGGTATGGACGAGCTGTCCGAGGAGCAGCGCCTTACGGTCAACCGTGCCCGTAAGATTCAGCAGTTCCTCTCGCAGTCCTTCCACGTCGCCGAGAAGTTCACCGGCAACCCCGGTGTCTACGTCCGCGTCGAGGATACCGTCCGCTCTTTCGCCGAGATTGTCGACGGCAAGGCCGATGACCTGCCCGAGCAGGCTTTCCGCTATGCTTCCACGATTGAGGACGTGCGCGAGCGCGCCCGCAAGATGGGGGAGAAGTAGGTTATGCGTATCCGCATCGTGTGCCCCGTGAGCTGCGCCTATGAGGGCGACGCTGCGTTTGTGTCGATTCCGTCCACGGATGGCGAGTTTGGCGTTCTGCCTGCTCACTCCAGCGAGATCTGCACGATCGACCGCGGTTACGTTCGCGTTTCCGATAAGGCCATGGGCACTGTCGACCACACGTTTGCCGTGGCCGGCGGCTATGCCCAGGTTGCGGACGATGTCGTGACCGTTCTCGCCGAGCGCGCTTGCGATTTGGCGACCGTCGATGCCGACAAGCTTAAAGCTGATATTCAAGGTTTTGAAGAGAAGCTGGGTAATTTGTCGGAGGATGATGCACGCCGCGCCTACCTCTATAATGAAATCGCATGGTGTAAGCTCAAGCTTGCCCAATAGTCAAACGATTTAGCGTTCGACCATTTGCGAACACATCATGCCCGGGATGGCCCAGCCACCCCGGGCATGCTTTTTGAAAGGGTAGACCTTGGATATTATCCGCGTTGAGGGTGGCCACGCCATCGGAGGCTCCGTGCCCGTTTCGGGCGCCAAGAACTCCGCGCTCAAACTCATGGCGGCAACGCTTCTGGCGCCGGGCAAGACGACGCTGCAGAACGTGCCCGATATTTCCGATGTCCACGTGATGGGCAAGGTGCTCAAGGGCATGGGCGCTACGATCGATGTTCTCGACGAGCACACGCTCGAGATTGATACCTCTCAGGTCGATTCTTGGGAGGCCCCCTACGAGCTCGTTGCCAAGATGCGTGCTTCCACCGCCGTCATGGGACCCCTGCTGGGTCGCTTCCATCGCGCCAAAATTGCCATGCCGGGCGGCTGCAACCTGGGTGCTCGCAAGATCGATATGCACATTCTTGGTCTTGAGGCCCTGGGCGTTGAGTTCGATACCGCCCACGGTTACATCAACGCTAATGCGCCCCAAGGTCTGCGCGGTACCACCGTCACGCTCGAGTTCGCCAGCGTCGGTGCGACCGAGAACCTCATCATGGCCTCTGTGCGCGCACAGGGTACCACGGTTATCGACAATGCCGCCCGCGAGCCCGAGATCGTCGATCTCGCTAACATGCTCAACGAGATGGGCGCCAAGATTGTTGGCGCCGGTACGCCCGTCGTGACCATCGAGGGCGTGGAAGAGCTGCATCCTGTTACCCATCGCGTAGTGGGCGACCGCATCGAGGCCGGTACCTTTATCGTCGCCGGTGCGCTGATGGCCGACGATCGCGGTGTTGACGTCACGGGTTTTTGCCCCATTCACTTGGGCATGGTTCTCAAGAAGATGGAGCTTATGGGCATCGATTGCGAGCGTACCGACGACGGCGTCCATGTGAACCGTGCCGAGCGTATCAAGCCGGTCGACATCCAGACGCTTCCGTTCCCCGGTTTCCCGACCGACATGCAGGCGCAGATTATGGTACTCTCCGCCCTTTCCGATGGCAGTTCCGTTATTACCGAAAACATCTTCGAGAATCGCTTTATGTTCGCCTCTGAGCTGGTGCGCATGGGTGCCGACATTCGTATCGAGAGCCATCACGCCATGATTCATGGCGTCAAGGGCTTCTCGGGTGCACAGGTTACCTCGCCCGATCTGCGTGGCGGAGCGGCCCTCGTCGTAGCGGGCTTGATCGCCGACGGGACGACCGAGGTTTCGGCCATTCATCACATCAAGCGCGGCTACGAGCAGTTTGTCGAAAAGCTGCAGGCGCTCGGCGCGCATGTCGAGCATGCTACCGTCCCCGATCCCGTCATCTACTAATACAGGTTGCCTATGTTTAATAAAAAGCCCCTCGCGGATACCACCACCCGAAGACCCTCAACTGGTGCGCAGGCCAAGATCTACAGTCGCGATAACGTGGCTCGCTATTCCGAGCGCGCTCGCCAACGTCGTCGTAGCCACACGATTCGTCACGTCGCGCTCATTGTCGTGCTTGGCGTGCTGCTGAGTGCCACTACCGCTGCCGGCCTGTGGTTTGCCACCATCATGGGCAAGCTCGGCGATTCTAATGTCATTACTGACAATCTGCGTCGGGTTCTGGTTGACACCGATGAGGCAAAGGATCCGTTCTACGTGCTGCTTCTTGGCACCGACGGCCGTCCGGGCGAGGATACGTATCGTGCCGACTCGATTATCCTGGCACGCATCGACCCCACGCAAAAGCAGGCGACGCTCATTTCCGTTCCGCGCGACACCAAGGTCGAGTACAAGGGCGAGACCATGAAGATCAACGCCTGCCATACCGTTGGCGGCGCCGAGGCCATGGTCGAGGCGGTCAACGAGCTGTGCGGTGTTCAGATTTCCCACTATGCCGAGGTCAGCTTCGACGGTATGCAGGCGCTGATTGATTCGGTTGGCGGTATCGACATTAACGCAACCGATGATGTTGACGACCCCGAGCACCTGGATATTAAGATTACCGCTGGCCAGCAGCATATGGACGGTGCCACCGCCCTTACCTATGCCCGCTGCCGCTACACCTATGCCGACGGCGATTACACGCGTATGCGCCACCAGCGTCAGGTGCTTGGCGCCCTTGCCAACCAGATTCTCAATAACTTCGATGCCACGAAGATCTTTGGCCTGGTTAATTCGCTGTCCGATATGCTCGTAACCGATATGAGCGTTCAGGATATCGTGGCTACGGTCAACGCCATGCGCGGTATGGATGTCGACGGTATCTACTCGGCCAACCTGCCCTCGTACGCCGACGACAGCACCATGATCGACGGTGTGAGCTACGTCTTTGTCTACGAGGACGAGCTCAAGGAAATGATGGAGCGCGTCGATGCCGGCAAGGATCCCAAGGGTCCCAACACCATGGGTCTTTCCGACGGTTCCAGCTCTACGATCGGCGACCTGAACAACAACACGTCTGACGACTACGCAAACGGTACCGCAACCTCATCGGTCAGCTCTGACGATTCCGATGACTCAAGCGATTCGAGCGATTCGGACTACTACGAAGAGCCCACCGGCGACGGCAACGGCTACGAAGCCAATTATTAGGGTTACGCGGTTTTACCAAACCGCGTAACCGCTTGACGCTGCAAACCCGCCAGAGCGGCAATCTGCCTTTCAACTTCGGCGGCATGATCAAAAGATCAATGCCGCCTCGTTTCAAGGCACCTTGCTCGCTCTGGCGGGTTTTCGCTGTCCGCGCCAAAACATCGGCGTTGCCGGAACACTTGGCACTTGGGGACGTTCCTTTTGTACCGGCAGTTTGGGACACTCCTTGCGTTAAGAGGCTGGCGTGCGTCAACCTATTCTCGTTGCAGTAAAAAAATCGCCCCGTTCTTGGTTGAGGACGGGGCAATTCGTCTTTTGGACTTGTGCAGCCAGGCTTATGCAAAGCGGGCGACGAGCTCCTGGAGCACGTCGGTCATCTTGACGAGCGAGCTGACCGGGACGAACTCGTTGACGCCGTGGTAGCAATAGCCGCCGGTGGAAAGGTTGGGGCAGGGCAGACCGCGGAACGACAGCTGAGCGCCGTCGGTGCCGCCACGAATCGGCAGCACTTGGGGCTCAACGCCGCAGGCAAGGTAGGCTTCCTTGGCAACATCAATAAGCTCGGGATAGTCGCGAACGATCTCGGCCATATTTCGATACTGCTGCTTAATCTCGACTGTCACGCGCTCCTCGCCCAGACGCTGGTTGAGCATCGAGGCGGCGGCATCAATAAGGTCGAGTTTCTGCTGGAACTTGGCGGCGTCATGGTCGCGGATGATATAGCGCGCTGTGGCGTGATCGACGGTCGCAGATACACCCTCAAGGTGATAAAAGCCCTCGTAGCCTTCCGTATACTCCGGGCGCTGCACGTAGGGGAGCAACGCGTTGAAGTCGCAGAACAGATTGCCTGCGTTGACCATACGGCCCTTAGCGTCGCCCGGGTGGATGGACTGGCCCTCAAAGCGGACGGTCGCCTCGGCGGCGTTAAAGCACTCCCACTCCAGCTCGCCGATGGGGCCGCCGTCGACCGTGTAGGCGTACTTGCAGCCAAAGGTATCGATATCCAACAGCTCGGCTCCGTGGCCGATCTCCTCGTCAGGGCAGAAGCAAATGCCGAGTGCGGGATGGGGCAGAGAAGGGTCCTGAGCGATACGCGCGACAAGCGACATGATCTCGGCGACGCCTGCCTTGTCGTCTGCGCCCAGCAGCGTGGTGCCATCGCTGCAGACCAGGTCCTCATCCGCGAGGTCATTCAGGGCGGGAAGCTTGGCGGTACTCATGGCAATGGGTTTACCGTCAACCGTGCCGCAGACCAGATCGCCGCCTTCGTAGTGCACGATGTGCGGCTTCACGCCGGCGCCCGGTGCAACTTCGGTGGTGTCGAGATGGGCGATCAGGCCCAGGGCGGGCTTGTCCTCAGCGCCCGCACTTGCGGGGATATGCGCGCAGACATAGGCGTGCTCGGTCACGTGGGCATCTTCCGCACCAAGCTCGCGCAGCTCTTCAGCCAGCACGTTGGCAAGGTCAAACTGAACGGCGCTCGAGGGTACCTGGTCGCAGTTTGCATCCTCGGACTGCGTGTTGATCTGGACGTAGCGCAAAAAGCGTTCGAGGACATCGGGGCTCGTAGTGGTGTTTTCCATAAAGACCGCTCCAATCTTGGTCGTCGTGTGCAACAAGAACTCTAGCACGGTATGCCACGGCATACCACGACGCTTGGATGGGGTAGAATCAGCCATTGAATGCAGAAGGGACGGAAGATCATGGATACGACAAATAGCTCGCGCGAACTACATCTGACGGTGGCGAACGAAGACTACTTGGAGTGCATGGTTCGCATTGAAAGCGAAGAGGGGGAAACCAACGGCGTGCGATCGGTCGACATCGCGCAGCGCCTTGGCGTCTCCAAGGCATCGGTCAATAAAGCGGTTTCGGCGCTCAAGGCATCCGAACTTGTCGAGCAATCGCACTACGGCAAGGTAGTCCTGACCGATCGCGGCCGCGAGGTTGGTACGGCTATCTGGTACCGTCACCGCCTCATCCGCACGTTTTTGGTTCAGGAGCTCGGTGTCGAATTTGAGCGAGCCGATTCCGAGGCCTGCATGATGGAGCATGCGCTTTCCGAGGACACGATGAACCGCTGGCTCGCCTATCTCGAAAAGCAGGGAATCAGCGTCGAGGAATAGCGGGATATATATGGATACGAGTTATTACAACCGCTTTGGTGCCGAGGAACTTACGCGCCGCTTGTCGAGCGAGACCTTGTTGGCGCAGGGCCCCATGGGCAGTGTTTTGTTGAGTGAGTACGATGCCGCCGACATTCCACCGGCGTTTTGGAATCTGGCAGAGCCGCAGACCGTTTCTCGTATCCATCGCTTGTATGTCGCCGCCGGCGCGCAGGTGCTCATTACCAATACCTTTCAGGCATCGAGCTATGCCCTCAAGCACGACCAGATTGCGCCGTCCGTGGCGGAGGTCAATCGCGGGGCCGTCGACGATGCCCGCCAGGCGCACCCTCAGCTACTGCTGGGCTCGATGGGCCCGATCGGTATTGAGTGGTTTGCCGAGGACTCTGTCGAGTATCGTGAAATCCGCGGCATTGCGCGCGAACAGGCGCACGCCTTGCTCAATGCTGGTGTTGACGGTCTGCTGATCGAGACGGTGACGTCTATCCGTAATCTGCAGCCCATGCTTGCCGGCGCCCGAGATGCCGCCGACGGCATGCCTGTTCTGGTGAGTTTTGTCGTTGACGATAAAGGCGACCTGCTGGGCGATGGCCTCAACATCGAGGCAGCCGTTTTGTACGCCGAAAAACACGGCGCAAACTCGGTTGGTGTTAATTGCTGTTCGCTTGCGGCCGCGAATGCGGCGGTGCCCAGGATGGTTGCATCGGCGACTACTCCCGTCACGGTGCGTCCCAACGTAGGCGATCCGGTCCAGACTCAGGATGGCCCCGTATGGCACGAGAACCCCGAAGCTTTCGCGCGCGCATGCATCGAATGGAGACATGCCGGCGCCGCAATGGTGGGCAGTTGCTGTGGAACCACGGCAATCACTACGGCAGCGATGGCCGAGGCGCTCGATATATAAAGGGCAAAACCGCTCCATACGGGGCGGTTTTTTTATTGCTTGCATGTCCTCGGCAGCATTTGCCCAAATGGTGAATGCTGGTGCCGGCAGGTTGCTGAGTGCGTGTTGCGGGTATACCTCACGCGTACCATGATCCAAACACTGTGAGGTGTCTGCGCGTGTGCGCGATAATTCATTTTGGAACTGACGGTTGGCGCGCTCGCGTCGATGAGGACTTCACTGCCGATAACGTTGCCCGTATCGCCGATGCCGTCGGCGAGTTGTGGCAAAAGACCAATCCGGGCAAAACGGTATATATAGGGTTCGACACCCGGCCCCTGGCGAGCGAGTTCGCTGAGCTTGCGGCGGGCGTGCTAGCAGCGCACGGGCTGGACGCCGTGCTCGCTTCGCGACCTGTTCCGACCCCTGCCCTTACGTGGGCGGCGGCTTATGACGGTGAGGCGTGCGGCGCGCTCATGGTGACGGGGTCCCATCATCCGCAGGGTTATCTGTGCCTCAAGATTCGCATGGGTGACGGCTCAACCGCCAACCAGGATGTCATTGAAGAGCTCGAAGAGACCATGGCTCCCGAGCCAATGGGGATCGAGGGGCAATATCGCACCGCGGATATCATTCCTGACTATATGCAGGCGGTGGCATCGTTTGTCGATGCCGAAGCCATCCGCGGCGCGCACCTGCGCGTGGTTGTCGATCCCATGGGCGGCGCAGCCCAGGGTTATCTAGCCGACTTGCTGCGCGAGCTTGGCGTTGAGGTGCACGAGATTCACGCCGGGCAGGCGTCTGACCAAGAAGATATCTGCCCCGACCCCGTTGAACCTTGGGTGGACGCTTGCGAGCGCACGGTTATCGAGGACGGAGCTTGCGCTGGCCTGGTGACCGACGGCGACGCCGACCGTATCGGCGCGGTTGACGAGCGCGGCAGATATATACATCCGCATCAGATCATGGCGCTCGTTTTGGGCGACTTGGTTCAATTTCGTAATTTGGAGGGGCGCGTCGTCGTCAATCTTTCATGCTCGACGCTCGTACGTCGCATTGCCGAGGCGCTTGGCTGCCGCGTGACCGTCAAACCAGTCGGTTTCAAATATATAGCGGCGGAGATGAAGAAGGGCGGCGTCCTCATAGGCGGCGAAGAAGCCGGTGGTATCGGCATCGCCGCGCATATGCCCGAGCGCGATGGAATCCTCGCCTGTCTGATTCTGTGTGAGCTTATGGCAAAGACGGACGCGCCTTTGGGCGTTCTGGTCGACCAACTCGAGGACAGTTTTGGTAAGACGAGTTACGGTCGACGCGATTTGCGCCTTGAGGCCGAAGATGCCGAAACGTTACGAACCCTGCTGCCGGGCGTAAACCCCAAGTCGATTTGTGGCAAGGTGCCGCAAAACGTTAGTCATATGGACGGCTTGCGTCTGTCATTCGAGGATGACACGTGGCTGCTGGTCCGTCCTAGCGGGACCGAACCAGTGGTGCGCGTCTACGCCGAGGGGTTCTCGGTGGAAGAACGTGATGAGTTGCTCGATGCTGGCTGTGCTTTAGCTAGGGGGACGTATCCGCTTTAACCATGAGACTGCCTTATATAAAGAGATGCTCGGCGAGCGGTAGTTAACGGCTGGCAAACGTTAGTCGGATCACAAGATGTGTAGGAAATGTGTACGCCCAGATTCCCGCCCACGGGGCCCCTCCGGTCTGGCAATATATCTCCTTGCCGCGCGGCCCGGTGGAACCGGGAACCAGCGCAGGCGTGCACCTTGAGAACCGGATACTGCGAGGATGGACACTTCAAGTGTCGCATCCGGGCAGACATCGAACCATTTGAAATGGTCTAACTTGGATTTGTTTTTCGCAAGGCCGCCGAGAGGCGGCCCCGAGAAATTCCTTTTCCTATACTAAAACCATATGAATCGAACGGAACCGATCAGCGAATGACTGAGAGGACCGGACGGGCTCGAAGCCCATATATTTTTGGACGGAGAGTTCGATCCTGGCTCAGGATGAACGCTGGCGGCGCGCCTAACACATGCAAGTCGAACGGCACCCCTCTCCGGAGGGAAGCGAGTGGCGAACGGCTGAGTAACACGTGGAGAACCTGCCCCCTCCCCCGGGATAGCCGCCCGAAAGGACGGGTAATACCGGATACCCCGGGGTGCCGCATGGCACCCCGGCTAAAGCCCCGACGGGAGGGGATGGCTCCGCGGCCCATCAGGTAGACGGCGGGGTGACGGCCCACCGTGCCGACAACGGGTAGCCGGGTTGAGAGACCGACCGGCCAGATTGGGACTGAGACACGGCCCAGACTCCTACGGGAGGCAGCAGTGGGGAATCTTGCGCAATGGGGGGAACCCTGACGCAGCGACGCCGCGTGCGGGACGGAGGCCTTCGGGTCGTAAACCGCTTTCAGCAGGGAAGAGTCAAGACTGTACCTGCAGAAGAAGCCCCGGCTAACTACGTGCCAGCAGCCGCGGTAATACGTAGGGGGCGAGCGT